>JABMRB010000917.1 GCA_013202865.1 Candidatus Nealsoniibacteriota bacterium
AAATCCCAAATCCCAAATCTGAAATCTCATGCTCTGGACCCGTACGTTCATTCCCACGATGAAAGAAACGCCCGAAGGGGCGGAAATCCCTAGCCACGTTCTGATGCTTCGCGCCGGGCTGGTGGCCCAGGTGATGGCTGGGGCCTATACCTATCTGCCGCTGGGGCTGCGGTCGCTGCGTAAGGCGGCCCAGATCGTCCGCGAGGAGATGGACGCTGCCGGGGCTATCGAGTTGGCGATGCCCTGCATGTCGCCCACGTCGCTCTGGGAGCAGACCGGCCGGGTCGAGGCCTTTGGCAACGTGCTGGTCAGCTTCTCGCTGCCGCGGCAGAACCGCAAGGTGCAAGTCACGCTGGGCCCCACGCACGAGGAGATTGTGACCGACTACATGTCGCGGCAGATCTCCAGCTATCGCCAGATGCCGATCACCGTCTACCAGATCACGACCAAGTTCCGCAACGAGGAACGGCCCCGGTTCGGCGTGATGCGCACGAGCGAATTCCTGATGAAGGACGCCTACAGCTTCGACGCTACCGTCGAGTCGCTCGGCCACAGCTACGACGCGATGTACGCCGCCTACTGCCGAATCTTCGAGCGATGTTCCCTCGAGTACCTGCCGGTGGAGGCCGAGAGCGGGCCGATCGGCGGCGACGCCAGCCACGAGTTCATGATCCCGGCCGAGAACGGTGAAGATACCGTGCTGCATTGCGTCGAATGCGGCTACGCGGCCAACCAGGAACGGGCGGAGGTCGGTGCCCGCGACCTCGTTCGGCCCGACGTTCCCCTGGACGAGCTCCAGCGGGTCGATACGCCGAATTGCACGACGATCGAGCAGGTCAGCGGACTGCTGAAGCGCCGGCCGCAGGACCTGATCAAGACGCTCATCTACTCGGCCGACGGCAAGCCGGTCGTCGTGCTGATCCGCGGCGACCACGAGGCCAACGAGGCCAAGATTCGTCGGGCGATGGGGGCCGAGACGCTGGAACTGGCCGAGCCGGACGTGATTGGGCGGGTGACCGGTGCCCCGGTCGGGTTTGCCGGACCGGTCCGTCTGGCCGAGAAACTGCCGATTTGGGCCGACCGCGACGTGCAGCGTTCGGTCAACGCGGTGACCGGCGCCAATGCCGCCGACGTGCATCTGACGGGCGTGAACCTCGGCCGCGACTTCGAGGTCGACCGGTTCGACGATCTCCGCTCGGCCGTCGACGGCGACCCGTGCCCGCGGTGCAGCAGTTCGCTTCGCCTGCGTCATTCGATCGAGGTGGGGCACGTCTTCAAGCTGGGGACGAAGTACTCCGAGTCGCTCGGTGCCCGGTTTGCCGACGAAAAGGAGCAGCTTCACCCGTTGATCATGGGCTGCTACGGCATCGGCGTGAACCGGATCCTTGCCGGGCTGATCGAGACCAACCACGACGCCAACGGGATCGTCTGGCCGGTAGCGTTGGCCCCGTACGAGTTGCTCGTGGTGCCGCTGAAGGTCAACGACGAAGAGACGATGAGCGTGGCCGGCAAGCTGCACGACGACTTGGAGGCAGCCGGCATTGAGGTGCTCCTGGACGACCGCACCGCCCGACCCGGCGTGAAGTTCAAGGACGCCGACCTGATCGGCATCCCGCTACGCGTGGTGATCGGTCCCCGCGGTCTGAAGGAAGGCAAGCTGGAGGTCAAGTGGCGTTGGCAGGAAGAGGCGGAGATGATCGATCTGGAAGGTGCGGCCGAGAAGCTCGTCGAGTGGATCGTCCAGGAGCGCAAGGACTCGGCCCGGTTCCTGGGGCGGTGAGAGCGTGTTCTGGCGGGGCATGGCCCGAAATCGCTTGCAATCCAGTGGCGGACGCCCTAGAATAGGAGGTGTGGCGGCGAGTTGTAGTGGCCGCTTGCACCTGTCCAATTTTGTGACCGACTGGTATCCAAATGGCAATCACACCGGTGCTGGAAGAGCAGATCGAAGTCCCTATGGACATTCGCTGTCTCGATGACTTCCGCCGTTGGGCAGTCTCCGACGCCTTTCCTGAGCGCGGACGCATCGATTACATCGCAGGGAGGATCGACGTCGACATGTCGCCGGAAGATTTGCATACGCACGGGAAGTTGAAGACGGAATTCGTGGGAGTCCTCTGGCAGCAAATCAAGAGAGAGGGGCTCGGCGAAATATACACCGATAGCACCAGAGTCTCTTGCCCGGAGGCCGACGTCTCGGCCGAGCCGGACGTCGTCTTCATCTCGGAAGCCTCCCTGGACAGCGGTCGTGTGCGCCTGGTCCCCAAGGCGAGCGGTGCCGCCGATCGCTACGTCGAGTTGGAAGGCCCGCCGGATTTGATCGTCGAGATTGTCAGCGACTCCTCGGCCCGCAAGGACACCGAGCGCTTGCCGGTCGCTTACTACCGGGCTGGCGTGACCGAGTTCTGGCTGATCGACGCCCGCGGCGACGAGTTGCTTTTTCACATCCATCGTCGGGGGCCGTCTCAATACGAGCCGGTCGAGCCCGACGCCGACGGCTACCAGCATTCTGCCGTTCTCGGCAGTCGCTACCGTCTCGACCGCAGTCGTAACGCGAAGGGGCGGATCGAGTTCGATCTCCAATGTAGCCGTCTCGCTCCGCGAGACGAAGCCTGATCTCGCGGAGCGAGATCGCTACTTACTCCACCACCCCCACCGCCCGGATCGGCGAGCCGTCGCGGCCGGCGAAATTCAATGGGAAACCGATGAACGTGAACTCGGTGGGCAATTTATCGAGGTTCGCCAGGCCCTCGACCACCACGATTTCGATGTCCGGCCCCAGCAGTGCCCAATGACACTCCTGCCACTCGGTGCTGGGTGTGCCGGTGTCCATGCCCAGCAGGCCGATCCGCCGCGCGGCGATCCATCGGGCGGCTTCCAGCGTCAGCGTCGGGAAGTCGGTGAAATACTCGGGCGTGTTGTAGGTGCGGTCCCAGCCGGTTCGGTAGATCACGCGGGCCCCCGGCCGGAACTTCGCTTCGTGCGGACGAAACATCTCGACCGTGATCGGCGTCTTCGGCGCAAGGCAGTCGCCGGGCGCCAGATCCACCAGACACGCCGGTCCGTAGAACCGCTCGAGCGGTATCTGATCGAGCGTCTTGCCGTCGTCGAAGAAATGAAACGGCGCGTCGAGGTGCGTCCCCTGGTGCGACGACATGCTGAACTTCGTAATGTTGTATCCAACCGACGCGATCGTGTCCTGCACCGCAACCTCAATGCCCGGATCGCCCGGATAGCAGACCTGCCCGTGCAGCAGCGGATGCGATAGATCGATGAGTTTCGGCATGGCAAGTAGGTCAGGGCTTGCCCTGACGAGTAGTGTATTGGTAACCAACTGCGGGCACGTGTTTGTAACGGATCGTCAGGGCAAGCCCTGACCTACAGCGGTTTCCCGCCCGTCTCCTGCCACCAGGCCAGTACATCGCGCTTGAATTGTTCGAGCTGCTCGCGGTGCTCGGGCTTGGATGCCAGGTTGTTCAACTCGTGGGGATCCGACTCCAAATCGTAGAGATCCTGCTGGCCGCGGTCGCGCTCGGGGTAGTCGGTCAGGATCGATTGGACGCGGAAATAGTTGCCGTTGCCCGTTTGACGCACGTCCTGGGTGAAGAGGATATACTTCCACTTCTTCGTTCGAGCGTACAATGCGTAGACGTCCCGCTCCGGCCGGGCGTCGTTCTTGGTAGCGAAGGCCGGGTAGATCGCGCCGTAGAGCACGTCACGGATCTCGGCGGGCCGACCCTCGACGATCGGCCGCAGGCTGCGTCCAGCCGCGGTCTCGGGGACCTTCACGCCGGCGTAATCGAGGATTGTCGGATAGACGTCCAGCGTACTGACGAGGTGGTCGAACCGTTGCCCGGCCTGAATCTCGCCCGGCAAGGTGAGAAAGATCGGCGTGCGAACGCCCTTCTCGAACGGCGAGCCCTTGGAAACCAGCCCGTTGCACCAGCCGTTGTCGATCAGGAAGACGAACATCGTCTGCTTCAACACGCCACGGCCGTCGAGTTTCTCGACCAGTTGGTTCACACCGTCGTCGAGCCACGCCTCCATGGCCAGACTCTTGAACTCTCGCTGGCGAAACGCCTCCTTGTCGCCCTTGAACCATTCGGGGATCGGCACCTTCTCGGCGTCGAAGAGCTTTTGGTACTTTGCCGGCGGGTTGTGCGGCGTGTGGGGGATCAACGGGGCCCACCAGACGAAGAACGGCTGGCGGCCGGCCACGTCGTCGAGAAAAGCGAACAGGTCGTCCTGGCCCTTGCGGACGAACGTCTTGGCCGTCTTGCCTTTGCCGTGGGTGAATCCCATCTCCCGCGGGTCGCCCTCCCAATACTTGCCCTCCACGTAGGTGGCGTAGCCGGCCTTTTTGAGCAGGTTCGGCAGCGAGTTTTTCGGGTCCAACTGCCGCGGACCGTAGTTGTAGTAGATGCCCGACTGATGCGGCCAGCGTCCGCTGAGGAAACTCGCCAGCGTGGGATGGCACCGCGACATGGGCAGATGGGCATGGGTGAAGACGGTGCCGGCCTCGGCCAGCCGATCGAGCGTCGGCGTATGGACCGTCCGGTTCCCCATGAACCCGAGGTGCTCGAAGTCGTGGTCGTCGGAGATAATGAACACGACGTTAGGCCGCTCGGCCTCCGCGGCCTCCGCGGCCTCCGCGGCAACGGCAAAGAACGCGACCGACGCCGTTAAGCAGGCCACGAACGTTCGGATGGATCGATGGTTGAGGTGTTTCATTTGGGGTACCTGCCGGGGTGGTTGGTGGTGTCGGCGATTGTGTAGGGTGCGTGCAACGCACCGGTGCCGGATGCTGTGGTGCGTTTCACGCACCCTACCGTACCGATTGTACACGATGGTCGTTGAAATACCAATCTGTGCCACTATAATCACACGTACGCTGAACGAGGCTGCCTTCCCCCCGCAACCCGCAAGTTCTCAAGGAGCGATTACCATGAGTATCTCGACTTCGCGACGTTCATTCCTGCAAACCGTCGGCCTTGGCACGGCTGCGTTGGGGCTGGGCTCCTCGGCGATGGCCGGGCAAGAGCCGAAGCCGATCCCCGGTTTCGAGGAAACGCCTACCGACCCCAATGCCTCGAAGGGATGGAAGCCCGTCTCCGACCGCAAGATCCGCGTGGGTATTGTTGGATACGGCACCTGCCGGTTCGGCGCCGCCTTCAGCTTCCAGGACCACCCGAACGTCGACGTCGTGGCCGTCAGCGACTTGTTCCCCGACCGGTGTGCCGCATTGGCGAAGGCGTGTCGCTGCGAGAAAACCTATCCGTCGCTGGAAGAACTCGTCAAAGACGACAAGATCGAGGCC
>JABMRB010000918.1 GCA_013202865.1 Candidatus Nealsoniibacteriota bacterium
CACGGTCTCATTCGTACCCCCCCGAACGCAGTCGGGGGGCGGTTTTAGATCACTCCCCACTCTCCACTCTCCACTGCCGCACTATCTTCCCGTGGCGTCGTCTCGCACGCTTTGCTCGATGAAGCGGCGATACTGCTTGTCGAGTTCGGGGTAACTCGTGCCGGTCAAATCGGCCAGGGTGCTGGGCTTGTCCGTGCCGTCGTAGACGGCGTTGAGATAGGCGACCAGTGCGTCGCGGTAACGACCGTCTTCGTAGAAGACGAGGAAACTCGTCACACCGGCCGCCTGACTGTAAATCGTAGCGATCCGCTTATCGGCTTGCAGCTTCTGCATGCCGTAGGTCGTCAGTTCATCGAGCGGGACGTGGAAATTGTCTTCCAGCAATCGGTACCGGGCGGCATGGAGCCGTTCGTCCTTGAATCCACCCAGCACGTGGTAGTCGGCCTCGCGCCGCAACGACTCCATGAAGAGCGCGATCCCCTCGACGATCCAGAAGTTGGCCCGATGTCCCACGTTCGGCGCCACACGCCGCGACTGGTGGAACAGTTGATGGGTGGCTTCGTGAAACAGCGTGCGGTCCTCGTAGCCCTCGCCTGCAAAGAAATACGCCCGCCGGGTCTGCTCGAAGTAAACGCCGATCGACATGCCGATGTTCGGCATTGCCGCCCGTAGCGACCGGTTGTAGTCGTCTCGGTCGCGGAAGAAGACGACGTCGAACCGCTGGGACCGCTGGACGCGGGAGCGGCCGTCGAACAGGGCCACCACCTGGGCGTCGGTGGCGTGGTAGCGGAGAAAGAGGTTCCGCCAGATGCGAAAGAGCGTTTCGAGTTTCTCACCCAGCATCACGCCGGCTTCCAGGCTGTGGTTGGTGCGGACGGCGTAGTGCTCCGTCTCGACGACCCAGCCATGATGGATATCGGCGTGCGCCCGGGCGTCCTCCTCCGCGGTAATCCAATCGCGCCCGTTGCGGCGATAGCCCTCCTCATAGCGGCGCACGTAGGCCTTCGCCAACCAGCCGAACTTCTCGTGCCACACCTTACCGGCGCGAAGCTGCTGGGCTTCGTAGATCGTCCGCCACCGGTCACGATACTTCTGGTAGCCGAAAATCCGCCGGACCGCCTCGTGGTCCGGATTGGCGCGGATCGCCGCCAGTACCAGTTGGTAGGCCAACGAGAGGCGACGCCCCCGCACGGCACGCCGGGCAAGCTCGTACAACTCGTTGGCCTGCTCGCGTCCCAGCTTGGCTGCCCGGGTGTCCCACTCGATCACGTCCGCCGGCGCATCGGCCGGCAATTCCGCGCGGCCGACCTTCTCGGGCAACACGGGTAGATACAGCTTGTATGGATCGCGCCGCCCGAGCAGGTCCTGCGTCTGCTTGGCTTGCTCGGCAAGTCCACGCTGTCGGCACCAGGCAGCCAGTTCTTCCAGATCCACCTGATGCTTCGCCCGCAACTGCCGTGCTTCGGCGACCCACCGATCCTCTTCGGCGCCGAGCGAAACAGACGCCACGGCCCAGACGGCAATCACAACGGCAAGATGGAAGAGCGATTTCAATTCAGTTGCCATGCTGTGGAGGTTGTAGGGTGGGTCGAGGTACGAGACCCACGCGTCGTGGTTGGTATGCACTGCAAACGCGTGGGTCTCGTACCTCGACCCACCCTACCAACGCGCCACCGTATCAATTCTACCACGACAAACGGGTCCGGGACAGCTCTGGCGCAAGAAACCGGGGCCGCAACCCGATCGCAGGTCGCGGCCCCGAGCAATCCCGTCACGCCGTCGCGGCGCGATTGTTTGCGGTGGCGGCTAACCCTGCTCCTCTTTGTCGAAGGCGGCGTCGAAGGCGACCGCGCTGGGCTCGAAATCGACCCGGCGGACGAACTCGCAGGCCTCCTTGGCGCCGTGATCGCGGTCCATACCCATGTCTTCCCATTCGACCGACAAGGGGCCCTTGTAGCCGGCCTTGTTCAACGCCCGGATGATCTCCTCGAAGTTCACCCCGCCGCGGCCCAACGAGCGGAAGTCCCACCCGCGCCGCGCATCGCCGAAGCCCAGATGGCTGCTCAAAATGCCGCTCTTGCCGTCGAGCGTCACAATGCCGTCTTTCATGTGGACGTGGTAGATCCGGTCGCCAAACGCGCGGATGAACTCGACCGGGTCGACGCCCTGCCAG
>JABMRB010000919.1 GCA_013202865.1 Candidatus Nealsoniibacteriota bacterium
AAGAACAAGAAGCCCAAACCCGGTTCGCCGGAATCAAAACCTGGCTCCGAAGAATAGTAAATCCAAATTTCCTCTCGGGCAACCTAATTGTCGCTAAAGGGCAGAGCTAATTGACGCCGAACAGCCTCGAACCAGTCTGTCCATATCCCAAGTACGAAGAACACTAAGCCTATACCACTCGCCACCAAGCCAGGAATGCTCAGATAGCGGGCCGTCTGTTTCTCTTCGGCGATGGCACAGCCCAGGCTCGTCATACTGAAAGCAGAGATGCCAAGCGTGGTCATCAGGATGCGTGTCTCGACATCACCGAACTTCCCAAAGAGCATGACGTTGCATGCTACGTAAGCACGCATGCACAGTAAACAGGCACTGCACGATTGTCTCCAATGTAACCGAAAAAGGGGGGAGGGGGGCGAGGGGGTGAGTCCGGAATCCGGATGGTCGCGGCGAAACCCCAGACGTATGTGTACTTATTTTGTGGTATCTGCCAGTGAATCGGCACCCGTAGTTCCCGTAACTGCCGGACGGTGATACAATGGAAAGGAATCCTGTACTTGCCGACGCCTTGTCGGCCTAGAACCTGTTTAGAGGACTCACCGTAAAATGGACTTGATTCGCATCACAGCCCAAGGTGAAGAGTCGCTCTCCGAGTTCTACGCCCGTGAGGCGGAAAACCATCGTCAAGAAGGCAGGAGACTTCGAGCTAGAGTGCTCGACACGATGGTTGACCTCCTCGAATACTTGCGGACTTCGGTAGACGCACCACCCGTCTACGCAGAAGCGTCAGTTTACGAATTGCGGCTCATTCCTGGCGATGACGACACGTTACCAACGCTTGCGACCGTAGCAGCCGCCGTTGCTGGTCCCAAGAATGCCGGATTCTTCATCGCTTACGAACTGCCTCCAGCGGAGGGCCCTTGGGAAAATGCGTGGGTGCAAGGTCTCGCAATCGACGTTCCTCAAGCTGCCAAGATGATACAAATTGCGTTGCGGCGGAACGCTCATGCCAACTGAAGCAGAGCCACATGCACGCCTCTCGCCCTTTCCGGTCGGCCCGACAAGCCCAATCGTGTCCAGTCTCTACGGCCGATCCTTCATGCGTAGACGTATCCTGTAGTCCTCCACATCACGCTCTACCAGTATCGGGATTATCTCCAAGCAACTCGGCCACTCTTCTCAGCTACCACGGCCAGATACTTGGATCATATTGCCCCACAGGCAGTAATTGACACCATGAAAGCCAGGGAGTGGTAAGGCTTTCAAGGATTCTCTTATCAGCATCGACGTTTTCGGTCGGCCTCACAGACACAAGTGGGTACTCGGAATTCGGTGGGGAGGGTACTTTTCGACCCCGCAGGGCTACCAGACCCCCAGATTCCAGCAAGACTTGGCGTGAATTCTCCGACACCCCTTGTTGGAACCACCTGTGAGCATATATTGAGTAGGGAAAGCGATTCTGTCAGAGTTGGACGCAACACGCTAGCCAGTGAGGTTTGAAAGGAAGGGTAGCTCGTGGCCAGTACGTACACTGACGACTTCTTCAAGGGCCTTTACGCTGCCGAGTTTGACCGGCAAGCGAAGTTGGACTCCGCCGACAGCCTCCTTGCCGCTGTAGTCATTGTCCTGTTTGGCGTGGGTATTTACTACCTGGAGATTATGCCGGGAATCGGTGAAATCAGTTTTGCGGCTATCGCCTTCTACGTGTTGTGCGGTATTTTTGGGATGGCACTTTTCTTGTCTACGGTCTGCGTTATTATGTCGGTGTGGCCAAGGTGGAGAGCATTCATTTCGCGACCGAAAGAGTTGGATGCATTCGTCACGGATATGGAAGCTCACTATGCTTTCTCTCACGATGACCCTTCCATCGTCAATGAAAAGGTTGAGGCGGAACTGAGAGCCTTTCTCCGAGAACAATACGTCCTGTGTAGTGATAAGAATCGTGAACAGAACCTCATTAAGGCGAAATGGCAATTTCGGGCGAAGTACGTGATTGCCCTTGCTATCCTGACCCTGTTCCTGAACGGGTGGCCGACATTCAAGGCTCAGCGAGCCCATTCTTCACCCGAGCAAGTGCAGGTAGTTGACTTTCCGGAAGTCCAAAAGGTACAAGTCACTAGTGACGAAATGGAGGACAAGACAAATGGAAAACGATGAACAGAAACCCCAGCCACCTCCCGACCCCCAGCCACCTCCCAAACCGGAACGTCCGACAATCCAGATGATTTTTGAGGGCCTAGACCCAAGGAAGAAGCAAACTGACGGAGGGAAAAATGAGTGAGAAGCAACGTCAAGAACAGGTCAAAACGGATTCAAAGCCCGAAGCCCCGAAAGGTCCACCGCCAAAACCCGAACCTCCCGAGATTGAGTTGGTGAAGAACAGCGAAATGGACCTCGAAATCCGGTCGAAGAACGAAGACAAGTAGGCATCGGCCTTGGTGTCTGGGAGCTTTGGTAGTGTCTTTACCCCAGGCCCGGAATTACTGACTTTGCAGACCGCCTGGCTATTGCTCTGCCCGCGTTTCTGGTAGCTTTGAGGGCATGGCTGACGTACACGAAACACTTTCGGACTCGCAGAAGCAAGCCGTTCGGTATCTGGCAGAACACAGCAAGCAGAACTTCCAGTTTGCACGCCACGAGGTCATCGCCGCGACCGGGCTAACCGAAGACGAGTATGTTCGGCTTGTCATGTTCCTTGAACGGGAAGAGACAATACAGTTTTTCCGGCATTCGGGCGTGGGTCCTTACGATAGTTTCTCTGTCGCTTCCGGCATTCTGGATGTCGTCCACCAACTCGACCACCCGCCACCCAAGGACTACTGGAAAAAGTCGATTACTTGGTTTCGTAGTAAACCGTGGTCAATCCCGGTTCTCGTTCTCGCTGTTGTCCTGCCTGCCTTGGTCGGCTATGTCACAATGATTGAGACTTTGCTTCGGTGGATGGGGACACTTCAGTGAGTCAGCCCGGCCTTCAGAAAGTGCAACCAATAGCACTACAAAGCTATAATTCCGGGGTCACCCGACCTTTTGGGAGGGGCTGAAGAAAAGACAGAGAAAACAGAAGCATAGACAGTCGAAAACAGCTCGTCAGACACCGTGATTCCGCCGATGCTCTTCAATGTCACGTTCCAGCCGAGTCTTCAGCCCATTCGGTCGGTTTGGATCGTGCCGCCCCTTTTGGTCCTCTTCAAAATCGTGGGACAGTTGCTCGGCATCCGCCCGACTGAGGGACTTCAGCAAGTTGCCTTCGGTCAAGCCCACGGCCTTGGCCGGTCCAACCATGCGGACGTATGCCCCAGACTTGCATGAGTCCCTTAGAAAGAAGAACCGTAAAGGCAGCGGTTGGAGTCCCAGGGCAAACGGTAGACTGGGAGGTTATTGGAAATAATTGTTTGGTTCTAATAAATGTAACGAACTCGATAACACATTGACCTGACAGCGGCTCTCACAACTCCACTCCCCTCATCGCATCCTGATACTTCTCAGGCGAACAGCCCCTTCCAGTCTTGGTAGTCAGGGTCGCCTTTCTCCCGAACCTCTTCCGTGTTGCCGTGAACGTCCCGGCGGCGGATTGCCCCGCCATCCTCTTCTGGCCACTCAATTACGCCGCCATCACTCAGTTCCCAACCGGATTCGCTAAGCATGGTAAACCTCCTCAAGTTCTTGGTGTGAACCGAGCCACTAACACCTACGCCACCTTCAAGTATCGCATCACCGTCGATTTCGACACGCCCAGTGCCGTCTCAATCTCGGCAATCTTCAATCCCCGTTCACGAAGCTCCCTAGCCCGCTGCGGTTTTACTTTCTGAGTGCCCGCCTTCCGCCCTCTGTATTTCCCCCGTCGCTTCGCAACAGCGATGCCTGCGTCTTGTCTTTCCCGGCGATACTCCAACTCGATTTCAGCCAGCCCCAACATGACGGCGGCGATCATGCGGCCGACCGGTCCACCAAGTTCGATTTGCTGGGTGACAACAATGACCTTGACTCCACGCTCGCACCAATCTGCCAGGATGGTGATGCCGTCCAACAGGCGGCGGGATAAGCGGTCCAACTTCCAAAGGATGACGACCTTCACCTTCCCGGAGAAAATGTCGTGTTGGAGCCGCTTGAAGCTCTTGCGGTTGATGTGCTTCCCAGTTTCCTTGTCTTCGTACCAGACGACCTCGTTCTCGTCGTGACCGTTCGCTGAAAGCCACCTATTTATTTCGGACACTTGGCTATCGGTTTTCTGGCGGGATGTGCTGACTCTGGCGTAGCAAGCGATCATGGTGCTGTCTCAGAAGGTGTCATTTAGGGTAAAGTCTTTTCGGAACCTGAAATCGGTGTTGTGGCATAACGACTTAGGGGCGGTTTGTCACGGCTACCCTAAATGAGACATCCACACTCCGGTCTCGGCATCCTGAACCTCGTAATCGTCTTCACGGACGTGGAAGCTGTCATCGAGATACTCCCACTCCGACTTGGGTGGCAAGTCAGCCTCGACGGCCGCTGCACAAGCCTCTTCGTAGGTTGCGGCTTCCACAGTCACGGTCGCATCGACAGTGAAGGAAACGGGTATCTTGAACTTGGGCATGGTGGGTCTCCAATCAGTATTCTTCCGGCAGCAATATCGTGGTGGCCGAACGGTCGGCTTCTGTGATGACCCAAAGTCGAGCCCCTAGAAGAGTCGTGTACACTGACAACAACCGCTCCCCGTTCAACAGAGCCTCTTCGTTGGCCGCCTTGTCTTCGTCGCCCACGTTGCCCCAGTCGCCCTGGACATGACGGTCGAGAAAGAAGTCGGGTTCTTGGCCCGATGCCTCCAAGGCTTCGAGGGCGGCGGGGGTGGCAACGGTTTGTCCGAGTTGAAACTTCATCAATTCACATCCTTCTTCACACGGCGTAGTTCTCGAACAATCAGGACAGCTTCGTCAGCGGTGATACCGTGCTTGCACATATCCCTAACGGCATCATCACATTCGCTCCACCGACTTTTGGTGGTCGTCTCTCCATCTCGAAGTCTGTCTCGCAGCGAGTCGATTTCATCGAGCAACTCTTCTTTCTGTTCCAATGTGCATTCCGACTGTCGAACTTCGCTTGCGTATCGGTCCAGGTCAGACTTGATGTCCCAAGCGACGATCCAATCCCATTGCCAATACACCAGCCCGGCAGCCAGGACAATGAATCCTGCAAGGGCTTGAAAAAAAGCTTTGGCGGCTTCTGTTATCATTACGCCTTGCCCTTCCATTCCATCAACCGCTCAAACCAAAACTCCAGTTCCGGCATTGCGGCTTCGGGAGTTGTTCCTTCCGGAAAATGATGGTTCCATTTTCCGGAGTGCGGATTGGACGGATTCCCGGCGGCCGCTGTGAACGCTACGCCACGGGCAACGTCGTCAAATCGGGTGGCGACCCAGTTGCCGTAGACGGTGATGTGGAGTAGACCAGCAGGCGTATCGAGTTCGTAATCGTAGAACCGTCCCGGTCGAGCACCAAGGGCGACGAAGTAGGCGGTGACCCCATCTGTGAATTGTTTCTCGACTTTCAGTAATCGTTTGGATTTGGGGCGTGTCATTGTTGCGGTTCTCTCTGAATGGTTGGTCATAGTCTGGCTTCGGCAAGGCGTTGTTGTATGGCCAGCCACCGTCTCTTCTCGTGCATCACCGGCGTGGCACGTTTCCGAACATCCAAGTTGTATCCCCTCTTTTCCAATTCATCGAAGAGGTCGGCGAAGTCGGCGGCCGAAGCTGGGTCGCTGTTGGCGATGCAGCCGTGGTAATCGGCGGAACAATGTTGTCCGAAATGCTGGTATGCCGTGCAGCACACGCCGTCAATGTCGGCGGGCATTTCGGGGAACAGGGCGAAGCAATCCTTGTGGCCCGTGCGTTCCTTGCGGAAAATGACGATGGTGGTGTTGCACATGGTTGGGTCAGTTCAGTTTCTTTTTCAATCTAAAAAAGGTGGCTCTCGATTTTCCCGAGAGCTTTACAAACAGGCTGGCTTGGTCTTCAACGCTGTCCGGATACTGCCTCAACGCTTCCCGCACGTATTCAGTGTCGTTTGACTGCGAGTTCAACGGCTTGGCAGTATCATCCTTCCCGATTTGCTCCAACTGCGAGCGAACAAGGTCACGCCAATCAACACCGGCTTCTCTGGCGTAGAGCACTTTTCGGAATGACGGTATCAGCAACCGCAACGACAGTTCCCTTGTGGACGAGAACTCGGCAATGAAGTTGACGACTCTCAGGCAATCCATCGGGGACAGGCCATCGAAACCTTGCTTGGCCAAGTGTGTCATCAGCTCGATGACTTCATAGTTGGACGCATCTAGCTCAAACTGGTCTACCCTGCTGAGCACAGCGGCGAAGGCGTGGTTTCTCTTGCAGGGCAGACTGTTGATAGCGAAGATGACCCGGCCCGTAAAAAAGAACCGGCTTGGGATTTTCAGTTGGCTGCTGTTGTAGGTCACCAATCGGTGGTCATTGGCATCGCCCCATAACGCACTTCTGAGAAGGCCAAGCGTCGGCAAGTTCCTGAGCATGCCATCGCAGTCATCTAAAAAAATGGTGGCGTCTGGATTGTGGAACAGATTCATGTAGAGGCTCAATGGAGTGCAGTGGCCTGACAGGATCACCGGCTGGACTCCTTCCTGTCTTAGCGTATCCAGAATCACTTTGGATTTTCCCAGGCCACCTCTTGAACCGTAAACGCACAGACCGTTCGTCATCCGTTTGGCCGTCAATCGAACATGATGAGCCAAAAGTTGCTGCCGTTCTTCTAGGGCGGTGGCTGGCGGCTTGGGTTCGAGTGGCTTCGGCGTGGGCTGCTGAAAGAAGTGGCCTATTCGGTTTGCGAACTTCATTATGGTCCTTCCGAGAGTGAGTCTGTTTGTCGAGAGGTCGTGTCGAGTGAGTCACTACCCTCGACTTCTTCTTCTACTTGTTCCACGGCGTGGGCTACCCATGCTTCGACACGTTGGCAGAGCGTTTGCCCATCATGCCGGAAGTCAGCGGGAACGTGGTCGAACAGGACAAGCAAGGCTCGGACTGCTTTTGTTTCGGGGCTGGTCATGGTCTCTCCGGTTGTTGGTCAGAGTCCGTGGGAATGAATGCACTGACGACAGCTTGGAACTCGCCTTCTTCAACGATGCCGAAGCCATGGGAAGGGTTCTTGGCGACATACCGGCGAAGCTCACGCTTGAATTGCTCGCAAGTCAAAGCCGGTTCCGAACCCGAACCGTGTCCGGTCTTATCGACGAACCAGCGGGTCTCAGTCTTTTCCCATCCATCCGGTGCGTGGTTGCTTCCAAGATGTGGGAATGGGATGGGTGGCCAGTAGTCGATTTCGTCCACGCTGAAAGGCACATAGGGAACCAGTTCCTCTTGGGCCGCCTGGGCGGCAATCTCCTGATTCACCCGAACAATGGTTTCGATGGACATCATGGTGTTGTTCTCCGCAAAGGTGTCTTGCTCATTGTGATACATCACACGGCTCCGGTTGCCGCACAAACGACAACAAGGAGTCCGGCACCTTGTTGGCCTGTGTACTGGCTCGGAAGATGTAGCTTGGGTCGTTCTCCATCTCTGCCAGCCATGATTTCAGATAGGCAGCATGGTTTTCCAAACTCTCCCCTTGCGGCACGCCAAGTTCGGCGGATAAGAAACTCGCTGCAATCTCGGCGACAAGCTCTCCCATTGCGTAGCCATGTTGCTCGTAATCCCAATCAAGCCGGACCTCACTCCAATGGCCGAGTTCGTGGAAGACGCTCTCGTAGTAGCTGCCAACTGGATCGAAACGGTGCTTGGGTGGCACCACGATGAAGTCGCCGCCGCTGTGAGTAGGCCAATCATCCACCGGGACGGGCCTCTTGTAGTAGGCACGGCTGCCGTGGTGTCGGATGTCGGCGTCGGTAGCGGCAACGAGTTCGTCGGCTGGCTCGAAATTGGGAAGAATCTCATCAGTCCCAGGTTCGTCCCCGACTTGATATTGTTCGGCACCATCCACTTGCTCCGCATTGAAGACACTGAACGTCCGCATCAGGTAGAACGATTCTTCCTCTTCTTCGTCGGCCACCGTTTTTTTCACTGGACGGCACAGCACGACTCTTGCTCCCCACTCGCCGGGCTTTACGTCAGTCGGCCGTCGCATCACCGAGCACCCAAGTTCTTGCCACTGATTGAAGGTCGCCCACCAACGTGCCTGGAAGCCAAATCTCAGATTGTGCAGTTCGAGAAGAAGGGGGTTGATACCGGTGTAGGGTCTCTTGCTGACGATGTTTGCCGGTCGGCCTACGTTTGGGGATGACACCGGCCGCCACGGCCGTCGCCAGGGCAGAAGGTTCTGTTCAAGGGCGGCAACGATTTGGTCGGTGATTCGCTGCCGGATTTGGCGTTGGCTGGGCATGGTCTCGTGATGGGGCTGGTGTGGGAACTGCTTTGCCGTTTGCTCTACTTAATAAGACCGGTGGCGTGGGTTCGGAGGACGACAAATCTATTAACAAAATCCATTGTTCTTCTCGTTAGCGTGATGTGCCTTAGAACGCTCTGTGCGGCTCAGGAGCGGCCTCTCTGCCTTCCATTGATTCAGGCAACGTCTGCCGCAATCGTGCCCAGGCTGACGTAGGGGCGTGCCTTACGGCTCTTCGTCCTTCTCTACCAAGTAAGACCGGCGGCGTGAGTTCGGAGGATGGCATTCCGAGAAAAAAGTCTCAGTCTCAATGAGACTTTATGCGGCCAGGAACGACGAAGTCGCAGTCTCAGTGAGACTTTATGCAGCGTTGTGCGACCAGGAATGCCACCCGCCACGGATAGATACGGTATGACCTTCGCCCAATGGATGCTAAATCGAGCCCCACAACAATACCTGCTCACTCTCCGCCTGCTGGAACAAACGCACGACAAGGCAGCGTACAACCTGCTCTTCGACCAGCAGCTTTCTGGCCTTCTTCGTCGTGTAGATACACCGGCTGAGCACAATCAACTGGTGACCATGCTCAACTTCGATTGGATGGCTGACATCGAGAGGGCGTTGCGAATGGCTGGGTTTGGGAACGAGACGGACGAGCTTGCACACGACATCGTGGTGAAATTGCTCGTCACTCCCGGCGGTCTCTTTGCCGGATGGCGTGGCCAGCCTATGGAAGCGAGATTTCGAGCGAGTGTGAGGAATGCAATCGTCTCTCTCATCCAGAAACGGGCAAATCGGCGAAGGCTATTGCCGACAGTCACTATGAACCCAAGTGTCGCCTACATGGGCGAGCCGGACGATACTCTGGTGCAAGAATTCATCGACTTCCTTCGCCGCCGATACGGAGACCTCGCTGCCCGCCTGTTTCAGCACAAATTGGAAGGCGGAAACACGAAGGACTTGATCGGCGACCCGAACCTTGGTCGGCCCACAAGACATGCAGTGAAGTCAGCCGTCAAAGACATCAAAGCAGCGACGAGGGATTATGCGGCCCGCTCGGGTGACCCGGCCTTTATCGGAATGGTTCAGAAGGCGATGGCCGATGAGAAGGAGACTGCTGGGAAACGGCGAGCGGCGGTTCTCAATAGGTAGCTGCCTTTTGCCTAACCTGGGAGTGTCTGGGAAGGCCATTGCCCGCCAAACCGGCAGTGGCGGTCTATGGCGAAACCTGTCAGGATGGGGCTGGGAATCTCGGACCATGATGCGGCGGTGATTCTGACAGCAAATGGATGAGCACAGTAAGACCCAGCCCGAATCCCAGGCGATCAGCATCCGGCAGGAAGCGATGTGTACTCGGCGGTCAGCCCGATCAGCGGCGTCCGGTAGCTATGCTAGCATCTAAATTCCACCAGAGGGGATTGCCAATCCCCACTGATGTGAGAGAATAGCCCGCAGTCCTGACCACAATAGCTAGGTCTGCCGCACGCAGGCTCCTTTTCTTTCGTAAGCGGCTCTCCCTGCGGTTGCGTCTCAGCACCGCTTTGCCTCGCAAGGCCCAGGCCAAGTCGTGGCGGCCTACTGGGCAGCCAGTTGTAGCTGGTTGTGAGGCAATTCAGCTACGGGTGTCTTTCTTACCCACGGAGGTGACGTTATGTACGACACGGATGTTCACAGCAAGTCTGTCCGTTCCGACGACATTGGAGCGGCGGCCAAGGAGTGTCTACGAGCTAGCCCCTACAAGGCGTTTGCAGGGGTGTCGTGCCAGTGCGAGCATGGCGTGCTTCTCCTGAAAGGTCAGGTGTCCAGCTTCTACCACAAGCAAGTTGCCCAGGAAGCTGTGGCCAGGGTCAGCGGGGTGACCCAGGTGGACAACGAAATCGACGTGGGCTATCCCGTCAAGAGAGATCGAAGCCCCACCTCTACTGCACAACCCGCCGAAAGTGGTCTGCCCGGTGCTTCTCCATCAGTTTCCGGGCGACCCGCTCCGCACGATCTTGCTCATCGAATTCCTGGACGGCAAAGGTAAAGCGGTCGTCGGGGCCATCGTAGACGCCGAAGACCTGAAACCCAGGGAACCGTTCATTCGGATGGGCTAGGACGATTGTGGTCACGACCCTTGGCCTCCAAATGCTCGAAATCGGGGTAGTTCGTTATCTCGGCAGCCACTTCATCACCGAGCATGTCCTTATATTGTCCGACCAACCCAGCCATCATCTCGTTCCACCAACCAACCGTTTCCACCACGTCTTTGGCGTCACGCTTCTGCCAGAAATTGCTTTCATCTTCCACCGCTTTCAGAACCCCCAACTC
>JABMRB010000920.1 GCA_013202865.1 Candidatus Nealsoniibacteriota bacterium
ATGACGAACGGACGTTGCCCGGCGCTCTCGTCATTCGTCATTCGTGCTTCGTCATTCCCCTATTCTCATGCTCTTCCACACCTGGACGTTCGCTGCCTTCTTCCTGATCTTCTACCCGGTCTTCTTCGCCCTGAAGAACACCCGGGGACGACTGCCGTGGCTGCTGGCGGCGTCGTATGTCTTCTACGGCTTCGCCGAGCCGCTGTACGTCCTGCTGCTGTTCTATGCCACCTCGATCGACTACCTGGCCGTCGTGGGGATGTCCCGCTCGCAGCGCCGGCGGCCGTGGCTCGTGCTGAGCGTGGTAAACAACCTCGTGCTGCTGAGTTTCTTCAAGTACGGCGCTTTCGTGGCAGATAACCTCAACGATCTGGCGACGCGGCTCGGTGTACCCTACGCCATGCCCGTGCCCGGGACCTGGCTGGCCGACGTGCTCGACCGGCTGTTTGCGCAGTGCGGCGTCTCGTACGTGGTCCCCGACTTCGGCGCCGTGCTGCCGGTCGGCATCTCGTTCTTCGTCTTCCAGTCGATGAGCTACACGATCGACTACTACCGCGGCAACGTCCGCCGCGAACCGAGCTTCATCCGCTACGCCACGTTCGTCTCGCTCTTTCCGCAGTTGGTGGCCGGGCCGATCGAACGGGCGAAGAACCTCCTGCCGCAGATCGCCTGCCGCCCGGCGATTTCGCGGCAAGACGTCGCCGACGGATTCTCGCTGTTCGTCGTGGGGCTGTTCAAGAAGGTCGCCTTGGCCGATTGCCTGGCCCAGTTCGTCGACCCGATCTACAACGGGCTCGGCCCGTCCACGGCGGCGCCCGCGCTGATCCTGGCCACCGTGGCCTTCGCCTGGCAGATCTACTTCGACTTCAGCGGCTACACCGACATGGCCCGGGGTATCGGCCGAATGCTGGGGCTGCGCCTGATGCTCAACTTCAACCACCCCTACCTGGCCACCGGGCTGGGCGACTTCTGGCGACGCTGGCACATCAGCCTGTCGACCTGGTTTCGCGATTACGTCTACATCCCGCTAGGCGGAAACCGCCGCGGCGCCGTCCTTACCTACGTGGCCATGTGCCTGACGATGATCGTCTCCGGCCTGTGGCATGGGCCGCTCTGGAAGTTCGTCGTCTGGGGCACGTTGCACGCCGCCGGCCGAGCAGCCACCCGAACCATGGAGGCGTCGGCCACGTATCGCGACCGCGTGCCGACGCTCGTCAAACGCACTTGGACGTTTGCGTTCGTCTCCTTTGCATGGATCTTCTTTCGGGCGAACAACCTCGACGACGCATGGCTGATCGTCGGCCGGATCGCGCGATTCACTTGGGCCGATCCACGCTGTCCGCTGCTGCTGGCGGCGTTGGTGCTCTGCGTGTGGCTCTACCAGTTCATCTGCGAATCCAAATTCCGCAACCTGCTCGCGCTGCCGCCGGTCCGCGTCGGACTGGTCGTGGCAATGTTACTCTACGTTGCCATGACGGGCGGCACCGACGACAAAGCGTTCATCTACTTCCAGTTCTAGGCCGCTTGCGGCTTCGCACCCCAACCCACCAACCGACCATGAAACCCGACGTCCCCTTCGCCTCACACGAAGTCCGCCTCTCGCCCCGCCAGTGGCTCGTCGCCAGCGTGATCCTCGTCGCCGCGTTTCACTTCCTGCCGGTCGCGTGGAAGCAGGTCGAGCCGCTCGAGGCCGGGCCCGACTACCGAGTGCCCCTTCCGCTGGCCGAAGACTACTGGACGTTCGAGCGATACTGCGACGAAGCCTGCACGACGGACAAAACGCTCCTGCTGGGCGACTCGGTCGTCTGGGGACATTTTGTTACGTCGGACGAGTCGCTCTCACATTATCTCAACGAGTTGGCCGCCCGGCCGCGGTTCGTCAACCTGGGTATCGACGGCATCCATCCGATCGCCTTGGAGGGCCTGGTGCGATACTACGGCGGTGCGATCCAGTCGCGAGCCGTCGTGCTCAACTGCAACCTGCTCTGGATGAGCTCGCCCGAGGCCGATCTGCACACGGCCAAGGAGGCCCGTGTCCAACACCCGCAACTCGTTCCGCAGTTCTATCCGCAAGTGCCGTGCTATCGCGAGAAACTATCGCAGAAGCTGGGCATGGCGGTCGCACGCCAGGTACCGTTTCTCGGCTGGGCCAGCCACCTGCGCACCGTCTACTTCGACCACGACGATCTGCCCACCTGGACCATCGAACATCCCTACGAGAACCCGCTCGCGCAGGTAACGCTCCGGTTGCCCTCGCCCGACGTACCGCCGCAATCGACGTCGCCGGCCCTGCCGTGGACCCAGCGGGACGTCGCCAAATTCCGCCCCGGCCTGCCGCATTGGGTCGAGTTAGAGACGTCGCTGCAATGGGCCGCGCTGCGACGAACGATCACCTTGTTGCAGCAACGCGACAATCGGGTGTTCGTCGTGATCGGGCCGTTCAACGAGCATCTGCTCGGCCCACAAAGCCTGACAGTCTACCGGCGCCGGCAGCAGCAAGTGCAGACATGGCTGCAAGAACACGACGTCGCGTCGCTAATCGCCACGCCGCTACCCACCGAGCAATACGCCGACTCGAGCCACCCCCTAGCCACCGGTTACGCCGGGCTGGCCGAGGAACTGCATGAACACGAAGGGTTCAAGGAATTCCGATGAAGACGTAGGGTGGGTCGAGGCACGAGACCCACGCGTGTAGAAT
>JABMRB010000921.1 GCA_013202865.1 Candidatus Nealsoniibacteriota bacterium
AAACCCCACCGGGAGCAAGGTCAAACAGGGAGCAGCGGACCCGGCGGCCCACTTCGTTGGGTTGCCGGCCGCGTGGGTCGGTCCGGCCCGCTATCGACTCCCGGGTAGACTGCTGGAGGGGTCGAGCAATCGGCCTCCTAGAGAAATGGCCGTCACCCCCGCAATGCGGGGGTACAGAACCCGGCTTACAGGTCCGCTCCGAACTCCATTTTCTTCTTCAATGAGCCGATACAGTCTGCGCTACATCTCGGCCGGGACCATCTGGTCGTCGATGAACTGTAGGAGCTTCGAGACACACAGCTTGTTCATGCTGGTGTGGTGCTCGTAGGCCTCGACGCGAAGGGCTTCGTGGAGGCTCTTTGGGAGGCGGACAGTGATCACTCGGGTGGGCTCTTCCGGGTCGGCGGCCAGGGGGCCTTGGCCGCGGAGCTTGGTGAGCATCTGCTGGAGGTCTTGGTAGGCTTCGCTCTGCTCGAATTCCGCCAACTCCTCTCGGGAGCGGAACTTTTGCCGGACAATGCCGTGCAGGCCGAAAATCTCCCGGTAGAAAGTTATCCAGTCGGGCTGTAGTGAAAAGAGGTTCTCTGCGATCCGTTGTACGTCTTCTTGCATTTCAACTTCGATCATCCTGATCTCCCGTAGGCACTATGGTTGCGAGTAGGTCCGTGGCCCCAAAGCGACGGCCCAATGGATTTTTCGTTGAGTAGCCGAAACAAAAACCCCAGGAAATGGGTGTTACCAAAAAATCGCGCAAGTGATAAATATAAATAAATATTACGGACTCTACTCGCAGTTGTTCGGCAGCTCGTGTTCGCGATGGTTCGCGATGGGCTCGCGCCGACAGGAGCAATCGCTGCAAGCAATGCCTCAAGTGACTGCAATGCAACGACTTACAGCGATGCTATCGTGATTGTCTTGTTTACTAAGTGTCCATCTCGGGAGGTATGGGAGACATGGGCTGACTAGGTGATTTCGTCGCGCCTCCGTGGGCTTCCGCCCTCGGCTAGGGGTTTTTGGAACAGACACACGATCCCCCAAATCCCTAACCCCCCCCACTCCAGCAAACAAAAAAGGCCCCGTCCATCGGGACGGAGCCTTTGCGGCAGATCTTGGTTCAACTCGTGGCCGTCAGTTGGCGGCCAGCTCGGCGGCCACTTTGTCGAAATACTCGACGCATTGGGCCATCTCCGGCACCGAGTTCTCCCAGTTGTGCTCGTATTCGATCGAGAAGACGGCCTTGATGCCCTGGCGATGGATCTCGGTCAACATGGCCTTGACGTTGCCGGCCCCGGTACCCCAAGGCACATCGTGGCCGCCGTTCATCTGGTTGAGGTCCTTGAAATGGAACGAGATGATCCGTCCTTCGAGCTTCTTGATGGCCTCGACCGGGTTGATGCCGGATCGCATCCAGTGGCCCGTGTCGGCGCAGGCCCCGATCCGCTTGGTGCGACCCTTGCACTGCTGCAACACGGTGTCGGGGCTCCAATACTTCGAGGGCTTAGGGTGATTGTGTAGTGCCACGCTGATCTTGAACTCGTCGCAGAGCTTCTCAATCTCGTCGAACTGGTCGAAGCCGGGCTCGGAAACGATCGTCTCGATGCCCATGTCCTTGGCGAACTCGAACGTGCGGCGACTGATTCCGGTGACCCCGTAGCAGGCCAGCTTGATCTTCATTTCGGCCAGCTTCTTCTTGACTTGCAAGCGGACATCGGCTGACATCGACTCGTCGGTCCGGAGGTCGCTCTGGTCCTTGCTGAGCCGTTGGCCCGGATACATCTCGACGCAATGCAGGCCCAGCGAGGCGATCTTGTCCAGGGCTTCATAGAAGGTATATCGATTGAAGCTGTAGGCCTGGCACCCCAGTCGCCAGCCGAGTTTCTCTGCGTTAGGTGCCCCCTTGGCGGCCGGGGCGGCAAGCAACCGGGCACTACCCGGGCCGAGCAGGGCCGCACTGGCACCGGTCGCACCGGCAAACTTCAGGAAATGGCGGCGATCGATCGTTCTTGTCATGGCATGATTCCTTGATGTGTAGGAAGAAATACGTTGTCTGCGGGGGAGTATTAAAGCATGATGCCCATTATAGATACCCCAACCGTCGCCAACAACCAAGAGCCGAACTGACGCAGCGGCGGCCGCGTAGGGGGTAATGTGAGACGTACCCGACACATGCCCCCCCATCCCGGTAGATTGACACCGCCAGCGGAAGTGTGTAGAATAGAACTCGGAAAAGTAGCCTACTTTTCTCCACAAGGGCGTTCGCCCCAGCATGCCGTGCGAGCGGGATTTTTGCCGGCCTTGATGCAATTTGCAGGTGATTGGAAGTGGTGAGTAGTCCGGGGTCCGGATCGATCGCCAGGGAACCATGAGTGATACCGCTTCGAGCAGCCGATCGTTGAATCCGTCGTCGACTTCGGACGAGTCGGGGAAGGTCCGCGCCGACGGGAGCTCGCGCGGCGGCGATGCCGGGTCGCTGCACGACGACCAGGTGACGGTGATTTCCCATCAAGCCCCGATTGCCAGCCCGATGAGCGATTCGGTTCGGCGGATTCTCCGCGGCAAGGTGTCGCTGGGTGATCGGCTGGGGCATTTCGAGTTGGTTCGCTACGTGGGCGGTGGAGGGATGGGCCGGGTGTTTCGCGCTCTGGACACGCGGCTGGGTCGCCCGGTGGCGTTGAAGATCCTCTCGCCCGAACAGTCGGACGATGAAGAGACGCTTTTGCGGTTTCAGAACGAGGCCCAATCGGCCGCCCGGCTCGACCACGACAACA
>JABMRB010000922.1 GCA_013202865.1 Candidatus Nealsoniibacteriota bacterium
CCGACTCGACCGCGGCAAGGATACCGTCGGCCACGTCGCGGACGTCGCAGAAATTGCTCCCGCCGCCGGGCACGCAGGGTGTGAAACGAGTGGCGGCCGCCAGGAGCATTCGCCCCGAAGAGGGTTTCCAGTCCCACGGGCCGAGCATGTACGTCGGGTTGACGATCACCGCGTCCAGGCCGTCGGCTACTCGCTGGAGCAAGACCTGTTCGCCCTGGCGTTTGGTCAACACGTAGGGGCAGGGGACCTGTCCGCGGATCGGCGTTTCTTCATCGGCCGGTTCCTTGCGGGTACCCATCGCCAAGGCGCTGATGCTGGAAACGTGGATCATCCGTGCGCCGGCAATCCCGGCACCGTCGGCGACGTTTCGGGTGCCGTCGACGTTGATCGCTTGGTGCAGGTCCGCCTGACTCCAACCGACGTGAACGAGACCGGCGGCATGGATGACAACGTCCATACGATCGCAGGCCCGACGCACGGCCGCCGCGTCGCGCACGTCGCCCCGGACAGTCTCGACGTCGAGACCCTCCAGTGGCCGGGGGTCGGCGCTTTCGCGCACCAGGACCCTGGCCGACTTGCCACGTGTCAGCAGCAAGCGAACGACGTTGTTACCCAATAATCCGGTCGCGCCGGTAACCAGCGTTGTCACTGACAGATCTCCAATGCCTTAGGGCAATTCTGGCCGTTTTCGGGTGACAGCCGCTGGCGGCAGTGCTACCCAATTTTGAACCAGGCCGGGGTTTCCACGGTCCGGCGACCGTAGCTACCAGCAAACGTCCTACCGGTATCGAATCTCATTGTCAAGCCACGCATCCTCCGGAGTCCTCCCCCCCGATTCGGCCACGGTTTTCGTAACGTCTTGTCGCATCTGGGGTTGCGGGTTTTTGCGTCTACCCCCAAGGTTGCGAATCTGAGTTCGACGGCATGGGGGCAACGCACGAGGCCCAATTGACGAAACTCGCTGTGGATGGGACAATGGAAGTTTGTGTGCGCCGAACGTCGGACAAGTGAATACCCTACTGCGAGAAGAGAGTAGCTGCCCCCCCCATGAACTACCTCAAACAACAAGACCCTAAGCTCTGGGCTGCCGTTGTCGGTGAATTGCAGCGCCAACTCGACCGGTTGGCTATGATCGCCAGCGAAAACTACACCAGCGGCGCCGTGATGCAAGCCTGCGGCACCCTGCTGACGAACAAGTACGCCGAAGGGTATCCCGGCAAGCGATACTACGGCGGATGTGAGTTCGTCGACGTGGCTGAGGATCTGGCCATACAGCGGGCGAAGGAACTCTTCGGCGCCGAGCACGCCAACGTCCAGCCGCACTCGGGTGCCCAGGCCAACATGGCCGTCTATCTGGCCGCGTTGAAGCCGGGTGACCCCGTGTTGGGGATGAGCCTGACGCACGGCGGTCATCTGACCCATGGCATGCACCTGAACCTGTCCGGTATCCTCTACGACTTCCATAACTACGGCGTGCGATGCGAAGACCAGCGGATCGATTTCGACGAGGTCGCCTCGCTTGCCCGCAAGCACAAGCCCAAGCTGATCGTGGCCGGTGCCAGCGCCTATCCCCGCGAGATCCCCCACGGGCGGTTCGCCGAGATTGCCGAAGAGGTCGGTGCGAAACTGCTGGTCGACATGGCCCATTACGGCGGTCTGGTGGCGGCGGGTGTACACGACGATCCGCTGCCGGTGGCCGACTACGTTACCGCGACCACTCACAAGACCCTTCGCGGTCCCCGCGGCGGCATCATCCTCTGCAAGGCCAAGTATCGCAAAGACGTCGACCGGGCCGTCTTCCCCGGCACGCAGGGCGGGCCGCTGATGCACGTGATCGCAGGCAAGGCCGTCTGCTTCCGCGAAGCGCTGGAGCCGGACTACAAGAAATACGCCCAACAGGTCATCGACAACGCCAAGGTCCTGGCCGACGTGTTCCTCTCCGGTGGGCTGCGGCTGATTACCGGCGGAACGGACAACCACCTGATCCTGGCCGACGCGACGTCGATCGGGCTGACCGGCATGTCGGCCACGGCGGCGCTGGAGAGTTGCGGTGTCACGATCAACAAGAACGTGATCCCCTTCGACACCCGCAAGCCGGTCGATCCCTCGGGCATCCGCTTCGGCACACCGGCGTTGACCACGCGCGGCATGGGGTGCGACGAGATGCGTTCGATCGGCACGTGGATTATCGAGGCGCTGAAGTCACCCGACGACGAAGCTCTCTTACAACGGATTCGCGGCCAGGTGTCGGAACTCTGCGGCCAGTTTCCGATCCCGGTCAACGGAGTGGACATCGTACCAATACAAGGAGCCTTGCAGTGATCGTGTTGAACACGGAGTTTGTGCCCGGCAAGAAGATTGTCGAGGCGAAGGGGTTGGTTCAAGGGAGCACCGTGCGGGCGAAGCACGTGGGGCGCGACATTGCGGCCGGGTTGAAGAATATTTTCGGCGGGGAGCTCAAAGGCTACACGGAACTCCTGGTCGAATCCCGCCGCGACGCCATGCAGCGGATGATCGCCCAGGCCCAGCAGCTCGGCGCCAACGCGGTCATCAACGTCCGCTTCGCTACCAGTTCGATCACCTCCGGCGCCGCCGAGTTGTACGTCTACGGCACGGCCGTCGTCGTGGCCGATGAAGTCTAACCGCCCGTCGCAGGAGGGACCCGGATCATGGATAGTCTAATCACTCTGGCGGTGACTGGTGTGGTGCTGATCGTCGCGTGGGTAATCGGCAGTTCGGTCGAGTCGTCGCATTTTCGCCGCCTGATCGCCCGCGAGCAGACGCTGTCGAAAATCATGGTCTCCAATCTGAAGCGGTTGCCGCCGAACTGGTGTGCGACGAGTTCCGCGCTGGTCGCCGGCGAGGCGGTGATTGCCACCGACTACTTCAAGGTCTTTGCGGCTTCGCTAAGGAAGCTGTTCGGCGGTCGCGTGCGAAGCTACGAGACCCTGGTCGAACGCGCACGGCGCGAGGCGATTGTTCGCATGTTGGAGCAAGCCCGATCGGCCGGCGCCAACGCCGTCTGGAACGTCCGCATCGAAACCACCACCATCCAGGGCAAGCAACAGGGTAAATCCGCCGGCGTCGAAGTGCTGGCTTATGGTACAGCACTCGTCGTGTCCGAGCGCCACTAAACAAAGCCGCGACCGTTGGTCGCGTCGGAACAACCGCCTTGCACTGCGTTTCCCTCGGTCTTGGTCGCGACCAACGGTCGCGGCTTTTTGCCGCGATGGTCCTGCACGGTACGTACAACAGTCTGGCCCTGCTCTTATAGAAAAATGTCCGAACCCACCGCCGAGCAACTTCAATCCTGGGACCGCTCGCTGGTCTGGCACGCGTTTACGCAGATGGCCCAGTACGAGCCCATGATCTTCGAGCGGGCCGAAGGGTGCGTGCTGATCGACATCCACGGCAACCGCTACATCGACGGCGTGAGCAGCCTGTGGTGCAACGTCCATGGACACCGCCACCCGAAGCTCGACGCGGCCCTGCGCGAGCAACTCGATCGCGTCGCACACGTCACGTCGCTCGGCGCATCGAATCCGACCACCATCAAGCTGGCCCGGCGACTGGTCGATCTGGCACCGCCGGACCTCGCCCACGTCTTCTTCTCCGACGACGGGGCCACGGCCGTCGAGGTGGCGTTGAAAATGGCCTTTCAATACTGGCAGCAGCGGCCGGGGCCCCGCCCGGAGAAGACCGGCTACGTTGCCCTCGGCGAGGCCTATCACGGCGATACGCTCGGCGCCGTCAGCGTCGGCGGCGTCGAACGGTTCCATGCCATGTTCCGCCCGCTGCTGTTCGAGCCGCTGCGGCTGCCGGTGCCCAATCCGTATCGAATGCCCGAGGGCGTCTCGGCCGAGAACCTCACGGCCTATCATCTCGATCAACTCGACAACCTATTGGCGGAGCACCACGGGCGGATCGCTGCGATGGTGATCGAGCCGCTCGTGCAGGCAGCGGCCGGCATGATCGTCCATCCGCCGGGCTACCTGCGTGGCGTGCGGGAGTTGACGCGGAAGTACGACGTGTTGCTAATCGCCGACGAGGTGGCCGTCGGCATGGGACGGACCGGGAAGATGTTCGCCTGCGAGCACGAGGACGTCACACCCGATCTGCTTTGCCTGGCCAAGGGGCTCACCGGCGGGTACCTCCCCCTGGCCGCCACGCTGGCCACCGACGAGATCTGGCAGGCTTTCCTGGGTGACTACGCCGAGAGCAAGAGCTTTTTTCACGGGCACACGTTCGGCGGCAACCCGTTGGGGGCGGCCGTGGCGTTGGCTACGCTGGACGTTTTCGACGAGGAACGCACGCTCGAGACGCTTCAGCCTAAGATCGCCCGGCTGGCGGAACATCTCGCCCGAATCGCCCAGTTGCCGCACGTCGGACACGTTCGCCAGTGCGGCATGATTGCGGGCATCGAACTGGTTCGCGACCGCGCTACGAAGGAACCGTATCCCTGGGCAGAACGTCGCGGCCAGCAGGTCTGCGACCACGCCCTAAGCGAAGGCGTCTGGCTCCGCCCCTTGGGCAACGTGGTCGTCATCCTGCCCCCGCTGGCAATCGCCACCGAACAGTTGGACCAGATTTGCAACGCGGTCCGGCGAGGGGTGGAGAATGTAGAATGATGAATGTAGAATGATGAGCAGTGGCCAATCGGTATTCCCTGGATGCTTCCGATTGGCGATACTGGACGTTGAGGTGTGATTGTCCACAACGGCATGGAGGTTAATTGTGTCGATTGCAGAAGTCTTCAAGAGTGCTTTTTCAACGAGAACGAGGGATCGCGGCCGCGCGTATTTCAACGCCGGGCGAGTGCGGCTCAGCGACGTCGACGCCAACTACGTGGAGGCGGAAGTCTCGGGCTCGCGTCACACGCCCTACTCCGTCGAGATCGACTGGGTGGCCGGCGGCGACGGCGCGGTCGATGCGACCTGCACGTGTCCGCATTACGAGGACGGTAACCTCTGCAAGCACATCTGGGCAACGTTGTTGACGATCGATCGCGACGGAATCGCCAGTCATCTGCCGAATCGGTTGGCCGCGATACTGCACCAACACGACGAGGAACTTGACGAGGAGGAAGACAACGATTGGAACGCCGCTTGGGATGACGATGAGCCGGACGTGTTGACCGGCATTCTCGATAGGCTCGGCTACCGCGGCGCCTCAAGTCAAAGTTCCCAACGCCAGCCCCCACCCCCGGTCTGGCAGAGGCAGTTGAAACTGATCTCCGACCACGCAACAACGGCGGCCGCGGCAGAACCGATCGCGCCGCTGAGCACCGACAAGCAACGCCAGGCGTGGTTCGTGCTGAACGTCGGTGAAAGCCTGGCTAGCGGTCAATTGGTCGTCTATCTCCGGCAACGCGAGGCCAAAAAGAACGGCGAGTTCGGCAAGATCAAAAAGTTGAGCGTTCAGCGTAACGAGATACCGAAATTTGCCGACAAAGAAGACGGGCGCCTCGTCGAGCTTCTCATCGGCAACCAGACGTCGGACGAGTCGGTCTACAGCCGCTACGACTATCAGGGCTACCAAATGGTTTCCCGGGTCGCCGTCTCGCCGACGATGTGCGACGTCTTGCTGCCGCGGTTGTGCGCGACGGGACGCTTCGTCTGGCAGGTCGACTCCTCGTTGCCGGCCGATGAAGGCAGACCCTTCACGTGGGACGACGGCGATCCATGGCGGTTTCGCCTCCACGCCGAGGACGACGACGGGCAACAGCTCTGGCAGCTTTCCGGTGACGTTTTCCGCGGCGCCGAAAGCGTGCAACTCGCAGACGTCGTGTTGTTGATGGCCGGCGGCGTCGTCCTGTTTCCCGACAAAGCCGCGCGACTGAACGTGTCGCAAGCCGATTTCGGTTGGATCGCCAGCCTGCGAGCACAGCCGGTGATCGAGGTCCCTTACGCCGACCGCGATCGGTTGCTCGACATGCTGTACGGGCTGCCGCAGGTTCCCGAAATCGAACTGCCGGCCGCCTTGCAGGTCGAGCAGATCCAAGGGACACCCCGGGGAAGACTGGAGATCAAGTCACCCGAGGGGCCCACTCACTATGCGCGCAATCAGCTCTACGCCAACGTCCATTTCGTCTACGGCGACCACCAGTTCGGCATGAAGGACCAAACGGCCGGGCGGTTCGTCGGCGAAGACAATCGTGCCTTGCTGCGCGATCGGCAACGCGAGACGGAGTTGCTTGCACAGCTTGCCGGCCTCGGATTGCGGCCTACCACGGTCAACGACTATTCCAGCCGCGAAAACGACTTATCGTTCCCTCAGAAACGGTTGCCCGACGTGGTCTACAAGCTGACCGCCGAGGACTGGATCGTCGAGTCGCAGGGCGTACGGATTCGGCAGCCCGGCTCGTTCAATCTCAGCGTTACGTCCGGCGTGGATTGGTTCGAGTTGGACGGCCAGGTCGACTTCGACGGTGTGACCGCGTCGCTGCCCGTTCTGTTGAAGGCCCTGCGGAACAAGGAGAAATACATTCGCTTGGACGACGGCTCGCAGGGGATGCTGCCCGAGAAGTGGCTTGAGAAGTACGGCTACCTGGCGGAAATGGCGAAGGCGGACGACGACTCGCTGCGGTTCGCGCCGTCGCAGGCAATGCTGCTCGATGCGCTGTTGGCCGAGCAGGAGAACGTCCACGTCGACCGGAAATTCACCGCCTTTCGCGGCAAGCTGCGGAACTTCGGCGGGATCAAGCCATACAGCGAGCCGCGCGGCTTCCACGGCAAGTTGCGAGAGTATCAGAAGGAGGGGCTCGGCTGGATGCATTTCCTCCGCGAGTTCCGCTTGGGCGGTTGCCTCGCCGACGACATGGGCCTCGGTAAGACGGTGCAAGTGCTCGCGCTGCTGCAATCGCGGCGATTGTGCCGGCTGAAGAAAGGCGAGAGCCGCAAACCGTCGATCGTCGTCGTGCCCAAGAGTCTGGTCTTCAATTGGATCGACGAGGCCGTACGGTTCACACCCAACCTGCGGACGCTGGACTACACCGGCACGGACCGCAAGGACCGATTCGAACGGTCCGGCGGATGCGATCTGCTGGTGACCACCTACGGCACACTCCGCCGCGACGTCGTTGCGCTCAAAGAAATGCACTTCGACTACGCCATTCTGGATGAATCGCAGGCCGTCAAGAACCACAATTCCCAGGCCGCCAAGGCCGTCCGGCTGTTGCACGCCGACCACCGGCTGGCGATGACCGGTACGCCGATCGAAAACCACCTGGGCGAACTCTGGTCGTTGTTCGAGTTCCTCAACCCGGGCATGTTGGGCCGCTCGACGAAGTTCAACGCGCTGACCCGCAATGGCAAGGACGACAACGGATCGCTATCGCTTCTGGCCCGCGCGTTGCGCCCGTTTCTGTTGCGACGCACCAAAGACCGGGTGCTCACCGAACTGCCCCAGAAGACCGAGCAGACGTTGCACTGCGAAATGTCGCCTAAGCAGCGCAAGGCGTACGACAATCTGCGCGATTACTATCGCGTGAACCTCTCCGACCGCGTCAAGGAGCTCGGGCTGAAGAAGGCGAAAATCCACGTGCTCGAGGCGCTGTTGCGGTTGCGCCAGGCGGCCTGTCATCCGGGGCTGCTCGACAAGAAGCAGACCAAGGTGCTCAGCCCCAAGCTCGAAACCCTGCTGGAGCAACTGCGCGAGGTGATCGCCGAGGGGCACAAAGCGCTGGTCTTCTCCCAGTTCACGAGCCTGCTGGCCATCGTCCGCCAACATCTGGACGACGAGAAGATCGTCTACGAGTATCTGGACGGCCGCACCCGCAAACGGGCCGCGCGGGTTAAGCGATTTCAGACCGACCCGGCGTGTCCCTTGTTCCTGATCAGCCTCAAGGCCGGCGGACACGGCCTGAATCTGACGGCCGCCGACTACGTGTTCATTCTCGACCCCTGGTGGAACCCGGCCGTAGAAGCCCAAGCCATCGACCGCGTCCACCGCATCGGCCAGACGCGACGCGTCTTCGCCTATCGCATCATCTGCACCGACACGGTCGAAGACAAGATTCTCGAACTCCAACGCTCCAAACGCGATCTGGCCGACGCCATTATCTCCGCCAACGGCAGTTTCGTCCGCAACCTAACCACAGAAGACCTACAGCTACTACTAAGCTAAGGCGAGGCGAGCCGCGGGGCTCGCCCCCGCGCTTTCGTTGCGCCGGGATAACCTCCCGCTTCCATTGCGCCGGGACAAGCCCGGCGGCTCGCTCTACCTTCGCCGCCCGGTTGTGGTACCATGAGGGGCGACGTTGGCTCGTGTTCCGGGAGGCGGAGCCTCCAAGACAGTGCGTTCCCAGGCAGAGCCTGGGTGCGAGAACGAAGGAGGTCTTTTCGATGGTGAAAGAAGTACGACCCCGAGACCTTGGTTGCATCGCAATTCTCGTGGCCATGACGGGCGGTTTGCGTGCCGCCGAAGTTCCTGACTTGGCACAGCAGATCCTCGAAGCAACCGGCGTCGACGGCGGGCTGATCGTTCACGTTGGCTGCGGCGACGGCAAACTGACCACCGCGTTGCGGGCCGATGACCGCTACCTCGTACACGGCCTCGACACCGATGCGGCCGTCGTCGAAAAGGCCCGCGCATACATCCGTTCGGCCGGACTCTACGGCAACGTCTCGATCGACCGGTTCGATGGCACGCGGCTGCCGTACGCCGATAACCTGGTCAACCTGATCGTGGCCGACGGGCCGATGCAAGTGTCGCCGCAAGAGATGCTCCGGGTCCTTGCCCCCGAAGGCACAGCGTACGTTCGCAACAATCAGACGTGGACGAAGACCGTCAAGCCGCGGCCGGCGGATACCGACGAGTGGACCCATTACCTGCACGACGCCGGCGGCAACGCGGTGGCCCACGACGCGCGGGTCGGGCCGCCACGCTATCTGCAATGGACGGCCGGGCCACGCCATACGCGGAGCCACGAGCACATCCCGGGTATCTACGCGCTGGTCTGCTGCGGCGGGCGGATCTTCTACATCGTCGACGAGGCACCGATCGACTCGATCCGGCAACCGCCCCAATGGCGTCTGGTCGCCCGCGATGCGTACAACGGCGTCGTGCTCTGGAAACGCCCGATCGAGTCGTGGTTTCCGCACATCGTCAACTGGGGCCAGACGCCGCGACAATTGCAGCGGAAGCTGATCGCCGACGGCCAGCGCGTTTACGTCACGCTCGGCATCCACGCCCAGCTCAGTGCCCTTGATGCAGCCACCGGCAAGACGCTCCGAGTCTACGACGACACCCGCGGCACGGAAGAGATCATCTGCCACGGCGGCACCCTGCTGGCGTCGGTGCGAAGCGTTACCGACGAGCGGATCGAGGAGCGGGCACGTTGGGCTCAGCTTGCCCGCAAGGACGATTCCCCGCTGTTCACCAGGGACTCGGCCGAACCGCTGGTCAAGCGTTTGCGTTCGATCGAATCCAACGGCGAGCGGGCCGTCGTGGCGATCGATCCCGATTCGGGCCGCGTGCTCTGGAAGAAGTCGGGTGAGGACGTCGCTGGCCTGCGGATCATCACCCTGTGCGCCGACGACGGCCGGGTCTTCTATCAACGAAGCGGCAACGTCGTCTGTCTTGATCTAAAGACCGGGCGGCAGCAGTGGGCGACTGCCGCGGGCCCTTTGCGATTGGTTTACGAGGGCAACATGGTCTGTGCCGACGACCGGGCCGTGACGATTCTCTCGGCCGACTCCGGCGAGGTGCGATGGACGCAGCCCGCCTCGCTGGTCAGCATTCGCGACGCGTTCATTGCCGGCGGGTCGCTCTGGATCGGCGGGTTCAAGCCGGCCGAAGGCAAGCGGAGCCCGGCATGGGGCCCGTACTTCGCCACGCAACGCGATCTGGCCACGGGCAAGATCCTGATGCGCGTCGAGCCGAAAAACCCGAGCCATCACCATCGATGCTACGACAACAAGGCCACCGACCGCTACATCCTCGGCGGCCGCCGCGGGACCGAGTTCATCGATCTCAGCACCGCCGACGTGTTGTGGAACAGCTTCGCCCGCGGCGTCTGCCGCTACGGCGTAATGCCCGCCGCCGGATTGCTCTACACGCCGTCGCATGCCTGCGCGTGTTACCCCACCGCGAAGCTAACCGGTTTCAATGCCTTGGCAGCGGAGAGAGGAGAAGAGGATAGGGGTCGGGGGTCAGGGGTCGGGGATGATCACACTACGTGTTTGACACCTGGCCCTGCTTACGACCAAATCCCAAATCCCAAATCCCAAATCCTAAATCGCTCCTCCTGGCCCACCTATCGTCACGACGCCGAGCGCAGCGGCTGCACGCCCAGCCCGGTACCTGCGATGCTTAGGCGCCGGTGGCAGGTAGACCTCGGCGGGAAACTCACCAGTCCTACCGTTGCCGGCGGCCGCGTGTTTGTCGCTTCGCCGGACGACCATCGCGTTGCTGCGGTGGATGCCGATTCCGGCCGGCCCGCCTGGAACTTCACCACCGGCGGGCGGGTCGATTCGCCGCCGACGTGGCACCAAGGCCGGGCGATATTCGGATGCCGCGACGGATACGTCTACAGCCTCCGGGCCACCGACGGCGCGTTGGCATGGCGACTGCAAGCGGCACGCGAGGACCGCCGCATCGTGGCCTGCGGGCAACTCGAATCCGTCTCGCCCGTGCATGGCAGCGTGTTGATCCGCAACGGCGTAGTGTATCTCACGGCCGGCAGATCGTCTTACCTCGATGGCGGGATCGATCTGTGCCGCATCGCGCCCGAGTCGGGTAAGATCCTGTCGCGAACGCCGATCTACAGCCCCGACAGCGAGACGGGCCGGCAACCGCCGCAATCGGCCCCGGCCGTCATGCCCGGTGCCCGGTCGGACGTCCTCTCGGCCGACGGCAGCCACGTCTACCTGCGCGACATGGTGTTCGACCACGGCGGCAACAAACAGCCGCAAGGCGATCCGCACCTATTCACCGTGACCGACTTCCTCGACGACACATGGCCGCACCGCTCCTATTGGATCTTCGGCAAGCAATGCTCGATCGCGACCGGTTGCAGCCGCCGCGACGGGAAGCTGATTTCCGGCCGGCTGTTGGTCTTCAATGAGTCGACGATCTACGGCTACGCCCGGGCGAAGATCCACTGGTCGAACCGATTGGAGGACGGGGCCTATCGGCTCTTCGCGCTGAATCGCGGCGAAGAGAAGATGGCATGGGCCAAAGCAGTGCCGCCGGCAGCAAGGGACGCAGTGCCGCTGCAAGTCAGGGCGATGGTCTTGGCGGGCGAGACACTGTTCCTCGCTGGCACGAGCGACGCCACGCCAACGCTCATGGCTGTCTCGACCGCAGACGGCACCCGTCTGGCACAGTACCCGCTCGACTCGCCACCCGTGTTCGACGGCATGGCAGCCGCCGACGGACGGCTCTACATCTCGCTCGAGAACGGGCAACTTCTCTGCATGGACAAGAAGGAAACCAACTAAGCACATCGAAGAACCCCAAGGAGATAACCATGAAACGACGTTCATTTCTCAAGACCGTGGGCGGTGCCGCTGCCGGTACCACGCTGGCCACAACATCGGTCGCCAAGGAGGCGGAAGATACCGTTGCCGGGATGCCGCGGCGGACGCTCGGCCGCACGGGATTGAAGGCGTCGATCGTCGCATTCCCGGGCTTGGTACTTGCCAAGAACGAACAGGAGAAGGGCACGGCCGCGCTGAAGGACGCACTGCGCCGCGGCGTGAACTACTTCGACGTCGCACCCGCCTACGGCGACGCCGAGATCAAGATGGGGATCGCCCTGGAAGGCATCGACCGCAACGACTACCTACTGGCCTGCAAGACCCGCAAGCGCGATAAGGAGGGGGCACGCGAGGATCTGCAGCGGTCGCTCGAGCGGTTGAAGACCGACCACTTCGACGTCTACCAGTTGCACTGCCTGAAGAAGACCGAAGAGGTGGAAGAAGCCCTTGGCCCCGGCGGTGCCATGGAGACGATTCTCGAGGCCAAGAAGGAAGGCAAGGTCCGGCACATCGGTTTCTCGGCCCACACGACCAAGGCGGCCTTGGCGGCGATGAAGAAGTTTCGTTTCGACACGGTGATGTTTCCGATCTCGTTCGTCGAGTATTTCTTGCTGGGATTCGGCAAGCCGATCATCGAACTGGCCACCAAGCAGGGCGCGGCCGTGCTGGGAATGAAAATGCTCTGCCGCGGTGCCTGGCCCAAGGACATGGAACGCACACGTCGCTGGTGGTATCGCTGCGTCGAGGAGAAAGAGGAACTCGACCTGGCCGTACGGTTCACGCTCTCCCAACCGCCGGTAGTCGCCGGAATCTGCCCCGCGTTTCTCGATCTGCTGGACAAATCGATCGAGGCCGGCAAGTCCTATCAACCGATCACCGACGAGCAGACGGAGCAACTTCGCAAAGTGGCCAAAACCTGCGAGTCGCTCTTCCGCCGCGAGCAGCAAGAGGTCGCCAGCGCGACGGAGCCGACCTACGCCGACAGTCCGCACGAAGGCTGTCCGTGCCGGTACGCGTGACAGCCCGCGACTCTCGCTGCCAGACTCCGCCTCCTCGACCCCGCCGAACACGCCCCAACAGCAACTCCCCTCTCCCGCTTGCGGCAGAGGGCCAGGGGGTGAGGGCTTTCGTGGGTGGCCCAGCCGATACCCCGCGAGAGGGTTGGCCACCTCGTTCGA
>JABMRB010000923.1 GCA_013202865.1 Candidatus Nealsoniibacteriota bacterium
GCGCTCGCTGATCGCCTTCGACTCCTCCACGCTGCGAACCAACGTCAGCCCGGGGAACCCGAACGGCGACTCACCCGAGGTAACCGCCTTCCACGTCTCAGGATCGAAGCACTCGCGATGCTCGCGGAAGATGCTCGTGGCGTCGGCCGCCATGGGGCTGTCGAGGAAGACGGGCACCTCGGGGACCTTGCCGGCCTGCCGCAGCCGGGCGATGTGGAATACCAGTTCCTGGGCCCGTTCGATAGCGAACACCGGGATCACGACGTTGCCACCCTGCTTCACGGTGCTGCTGATTACCTCGGCGAGCTGTGTCTCAACGTCGTCGTCCAGTGGCGTCGTGTGGTCGCGGTCGCCGTAGGTCGATTCCATCACGATCACATCGGCTTTGGTCAGTTCGGCCGGATCGCGGACGATCGGTTTGTCTCGTTGGCCGATATCGCCGGAGAAGACCACGCGGCGCAACCGGTCGCCGTCGCGGATTTGCAGTTCGATCATCGCCGAGCCGAGGATATGCCCCGCGTCGTGGAACACAGCCGTAACGCCTTTGCAGACCTCGACCGGCTCCTCGTACTGCACCGGCCGCAGCAGCCGGACGGTACGCTCGACGTCTTTGGTCGTGTAGAGCGGCTCGACGGGCCGCTTGGGCTTGCGGTTTTCCTTGCGGTGGCGCCGCTGCTTGTAGGCGGCGTCTTCTGCCTGAATCTTGGCCGAATCGAACAGGATCAACTCGACCAGATCGGCCGAGGCGGAGGTCGTGAAAATCGGCCCGTGGAACCCCTTCTGCACCAGTTTCGGGACCAGCCCGCAGTGGTCGACGTGGGCGTGGGTCAGCAACATCGCGTCGAGCTTCTTCGGCCGCAACGGCCCCGGCTCCCAGTTGCGATCCCGGAAATCGCGTTCCTGAAACATCCCGCAGTCGATCAGCAACCGGGCCTTGCCCGTGTCGAGGTAGTATCGCGAACCGGTAACCTGGCGCGTGGCGCCGAAGAACTGCAACTTCATGGCAAGTGTCCTCTTCGAGAGAAAAGTGGGGGGTGACTGCCCCGTTGCGGGCCGCACTCTAAAGCATACCACCCTTACCGGTGGCCGGATATGCGATTTTTTAGGTTATTAGGGACAACCGAACCGAATCATTGCCCCAGCCACCCACCGACGAGAATCGGCGTTGGAGTGGAAAGCCATATCGTGGATAATGCTGCCGATGCAAATAGCTGCCACAGAACGCGAATCGGCGCAAATCGGCGCGGGGATGAACCCCGCGGCTCGCTTGGGGAGTGCCTTGCGGCGACGGACGCGATACGCGTGGCGACGGTTGACTCGAGGGAAGCGTCGCCCGGCAACGGAAGCGGCCTTCGACTGGCTGCTGCGGCAAGGCACCGATCACGGCGATCCGGGCGCGACCGCTGCGGCGATCGAGACGGTGGTCGCCTACGGTGCGGTGGACGTCGCCCGGCGCTGGGCTGCGTGGCTGCTGTCGATCCAGCGGCCCGACGGTTCGCTGTCGGCGGCGTCGATGCAATCGCCTTCGATCTTCAACACCACGCAAGCCGTTCGCGGGTGGAATGCCCTGGCGGAAGAGATGCCCGAACTCGGCCCGGCCATCGCGGCGGCCCGTGGATACCTGGCTTCGCAAGCCGACGAATCGGCCGAGCCTACACGCACGTGGGGCTCCACCGCCGATCTGGCCCGCCAAGCGGTCTGTTGGTATGAGTCGGTTCTGTCGGGCAACGTGTCGGGTGGCTGGGGCAAAGCACAGCGGTGCCCCAGTACCAACGATCCTGGGGCTTCGCTGCGCTCAGCCACCAGCCACCCAGCCACCAGCCACCCACTCAGCCAAGCCGCCGACGCCCGCGCCCGGGCCGATCGGGCGATGGCGTATCTCGTGCGGCAGCAACGTCGCGACGGGGGCTTTGGACGCGTTCCCCAGGCCGAGGCCTTCTGGACGGCCAAGTATTTCCTCGACGCCGCGTTGATGCAGGTTCGCTCTGCGTTTGACGCAGAACGGGGCACGCAGTCCGAGCTGCCCCGCCGGATCGACCCGGCCGACGGCCGCATGGAGGCGGTGCGGCGGTGGTTCGCCTCGCTTCCAACCGTCGCCCGAGTGGCCGACGTCGGTTGCGGCAAGGGGCGGTTCCTGTGGCAATTGGGGCGAGAGTTTCCCGACGCCAGGCTGACCGGCATCGACGTTTCGCCCGCCATGTTGGCCCAATTGCCCGAGGGCGTCGCGGCGATCGAGGGCGGCCTGCTGCGAATCCCGGCAGCCGACGGCGCGTTCGACGGCGCGTTTGCGGTCGAATCGTTAGAGCACTCGCTGCTGCCCGAGCGTGCGGTGACCGAGCTTTGCCGCATCGTTCGCCCCGGCGGCCGCGTGTTGATCATCGACAAGCACGCCGCCCGGCAACCCCTCTCCGACCACGAGCCGTGGGAGCGATGGTTCATGCCCGAGGAGTTGACCGGCTGGCTAGCACGCGATTGCGACGAGGTGAGCATCGAGCCGGTTGCCCACACTGAGGGCCGCGGTGGTGTGGGGCTGTTTCTTTGTGCCGTGGGGAAGCGGCGCGTTGCGTCGTAACTGATGCTTCATCCCCCCGGAACGCAGTCCGGGGGCGTTTCTATCCACTATCCACCATCCACCATCCACTCTCCACTCTCCACTCTCCACTCTCCACTACTTCCCCCCCACTTGCTGCGCTGCCCGGGCCTTCAATCCATCGTACTCCGGGCCCCAGTCGCCGTCGGCCAGTTGACGCATCAACTTGTTGGCCGGTTCGTGGCGGCCCGTTTCGAGAAAGACCTGGGCGCGGTCCCAGAGGATCTTTGCGTTGCCGGGCTCCGCTTCGAACGCCGATGCATAGGCACGGTCGGCCAGATCGAAATGAGCTTGCTGTCGGAGCGTTTCGGCAAGATCCAACCAGGGAGCCGCCTCGTTGGGCTTGGCGGCCAGCGGCGTGGTCAGATAGTCCCACGCCAGGTCCGCCGCGCCCAGGTCGGCGAAGACTCGGGCGGCCGCGCGACAGGCGGCCGTCGGGTCGGTGTCCAGCGATCGCCATCGGTCGGCCGCACGAATCGCACCGGCGAGGAACTCCCGCGGCGGCTCGTCGTGCAACGTGGCAATCGTCTTGGCTAACTTTTCGTAGCGGTTCAACAGGTCGGCGTACTGCAAGCGAACCCGTCGCACGTCGACCGATTCGGGCAACTTCTCATATTCGAGTTCCATGGCGCGCTCGACGTATCGCAGCGCCTGGGCCGACATCTCACGCTTCTCGGCCACCATCGCGGCCAGCCGCCACAGCACGGGCCAGCGGGCGTGTTTCTCGTCGTCCAACAACGGCTGCAAGACCGCGCCGGCCTTGTCGTGTTGGCCGGTGTGCCAGAAATACTCCACGGCAGCCAGCGTCGTCGGAAGCTGCTCGCGGCGGCTGCATCCGGCCATCACGGTGCGGAACAGCTCGGCGGCCAGCTCCGGGTCGCCCACGTGCCGGGCCTGCCATGCCAGACGAACGGCCGCCGGTCGGGCCTGCTTGTCGATCATCTGTTTCGCCGCGTCACGCATCAGTTTGCGCCAGTCTTCCTGCCGGCCATCGGTGGTAAACGCCTTACGGAAATCCGCGTCGATCGGCGGCAGCATCCCGGCCTTGATCGCGTCGGCATGCAGTTCGGTGAATGCCTTGCGGGCCGCGGGCGCATCTCTGCATTGCCACATCGTCCGGGCGTACTCGTATCGCGCGACGTACGAAAGCCCCGGTGTATTGCGAAGATCGCGGTACTTCATGCCGAGTCGCCGCTGATAGAACGGGTCGACGTTGCCGCTATCCATCGCCGCCGACAGCAAGGCCCAAGCCAGCCCGGGCGACTTGCAGCGATCCAGCAGTGCGAGTAGACGGTCGTGGTATTCTCTCTGCTTGGCCTTGTCGGTGTTCTTGAGGCAGCCGTTTTGGATCGCCGTCTGGAGGTCGCGGAATTCGGTGAGTTGGGATAGGAAACCCTCGCCGGGCGCGGGGGCAAGCCCCGCGGCTCGCTCGTCGCCCTGCCGCATGTGCAGGTACGCCGCGATGTACGTTGCCAACGGATGCTCGGGATGGTCGGCCGCCGGGTCGCACTTCACCTGCACGTTTCCGAACGTCTGCTGGTCTTGCGGGTTCCAAACGTGGCCGTCGGTGATCATCAGCGTGTAGAACCCCGTGCGACGGTCGCCCCGGTCGAAGAATCGTTCGGCAATGATCTGCCTGGCCGCTTGTAGATTGGTCGCCATGGCGCCGGCGAGTTTCTCCAGGGCCTCGTCTTCGCTCCACTGAGCGCAACCGGCCGGATCGACGTGCCGGCTTCGCATCGGCATCGGCAGAATCACGAGTTTGCCCGTGTCCGGGTGTAACCGCGGCGCGCCGCACGGCCGCAGGTCGATCTTTCGCCGGGCAAGCTCCTTGTCGTCCGCGTCGAGCCATGCCACGGTCCCGTCGGCCGCGTAGGTCTCGCGCAGCAGCGTCTTGCCCTTGGGTTGCACGATCGTCCGTCGTTCGGTCAACCGCCCGTCGGATGCGAAGATCAGGTGGACGGCAACGTACGGCACCTGTTTGCCGTCGTCGTCTTTGAACTTCTCGACGCCCCGCGGCACGATCGCCACGGTCCGGTCGCCAACGGCGTTGAGATCGGCATGGCGAGCAAGTTCCTCGGCCGGCGGCAGGGTCCACGGCACCAGGCCGGCGAGTAACCGGCGATGGAAGCGGTTCAGATTCCGTCGCGAGCCGACGCCCAGTTCGTCGTAGACGTGCCACAGGCTGCCGCCGCCGCAGAGCACCTCTTCGCGGAGCCCCAGGGCGGTGGTTCGCTCGTAGCGGAACCGTCCGGTGCCGTCGAAGTCGACCGACATCAGCACGGGCCCCTGCTTGTCGCCCGCTTTCTTATTGCCGCGGACGTCGGCCGTCTGCCATCCGGCGCGACGGGCCCCGTCGATCAGTTTGTGGGCCTTCGCGTCGATCCGCCCGGTCGCCGGCGCATCGTCCTGCCGCGGCAGTTCGTCCTCGAGCACGGCCGCCACGTCGGCCCGGCTGGTGTTCATGCCGGGGGCGTAGCGGAGCAGATCGTGGTAGATGCTCCAGTCGTCGCCCATCGTCGGCCGCTGGTACATAATCGGGCGATGTCCGTTGTCCGTGTGAAGACGGATGGCTAATCGCCGCATGCGCAATCGGGCGGCAGCCGTTGCCACCCTTTCCTTCCACGCTGAGAAGTCACGCTCGTCGCTCGGCTCCCTGTCCGCCAGCCGGGTCATGGCAAGATCACCCTCCAGCACCGGCTTGTGTGCCTGATTGATCTTTGCTGTGGACTTGTATCGGCCGCATTCGACGACTTCGATGTTTCCCACGTAGGACTTCTTCTCTTCGCCTTCGCGGACCACGAATAGCTTGTGGCCTTCTTCCAGACCATCCACCGTACCTACCGCGATTTCAACTAGACCATCCTCCTCAACTGCAAGGACACGCCCTTCGACACGCGGCGGGCCGTTGAAGTAGAGAGATGGCTCCGGATTCAAGAGTTGGCCGAAACCAAGGTTGAAATGGCGGGACGCCAGATCGAGAGAACGGTATTTCTCGGCTCGCAAGGCGGTCAGTTCCTGCCAGACCTCGGCCGACGGATAGACGATCGGCAGATCACCGGGGGGCCTGATGCGGAGTCGCTCTTCGTCTTCTTCCTGGATAATGATCCGCGGCGTGACCATCATCAGGAGGCTTTGGGTATCACGGCCGAGGGCGGCGTTGGTGAAGTGCCGGTTCGTGTAGGGAAGCATGTTGAGTCCGAACGGAATATCCAGATCGGCCGAGAAGATGCCTGGGGCCGCCATGCCGACCGTGACGCTGCGGTCGTAGTCGACGTCCAACGTGTTTCGGGGCGGTTCGGTGCCGGAGATCCGCCGGCCGAAGACCTGGAACGGCCGATCGATGTATTCGTCATAATAGTAGAACCCGCCGTCAACGCCTCCCCGGATCGGCAGCAACTGATCGGCGACGGGATAGACCCGGGTGCCGAGTTGCGCGTCCCAGTTGGTATTGATGTTGATTCTTCCCGAATTATAGCTTCCCGCCAAGTATCGACCATCGGGCGAGAAGGCGACCGAATTCACGCTGCCATCACGGTTCCACATCACAGGAACGCCGTCGCCGTTGACTTCCGACCAAAGGTTAGGATAGCCCTGCCGATGCAGCGAAGGGAGCGCGAGGGTCCCGTTCACGGAAAAAGTCGCGCCAGAAGCCAGCACCATGTTCTGGAAATCAACCGAATCGTAGTCCTCGGTATTCCAGATGCGGATCCGGCCGTTCCTGCCTTCCGTCCGCCGGTCGTGCAACGCCGTGGTTCCGGTAACGAGCAACTCAGGCGGCCCCCAGCCCATGCCGCGCTCGATGCCCCCGATAATCACCGTGCCGCCGTCCGGCACGCTGACGGTTGTGTCCAAGGTCTGCAGACCCGTCATGCTGCCGCTGCTGTCGGTCGGCAGTACCATCCTCCACGCAGGAGTGAACGTCGCATCGGTGGTCAGAGAGGCAATTATCCGACCGTTGTTGAATCCTGGGATCAGCGTGCCCTCAATGCCGCTCGTGTTGTACATACCCCCGCCGTACGCGCCCATCCCGCCGTACCCGCCCATCCCACCGTTGACGACGTACGCCTGCTGCCCGTTGTACAGCGTGACCCGCGGTGCCATCAGCGGCCACCGGTAGAGCCACGACACGGGCAGCGTCATCGTGCCCTGCCGATTCGGACGCCCCGGCATGGTGAGCATCGGCGAGGGCACGCGCACCATCACCGTCTGCAACACCTCGGCCGCGGTCGGGCCCTTGGGCTGTTTGGGCTGCTCTGTCGTGGTCTTCGCTTGCTGCTGCGGCGTCGGCAGCGGCTCGTGGACGACTTCGATCTTGGCCGGGCACTGATACAAGGCCCAATGGTCCTTGCGGCCCCGGTCGACTTTGTATTGCGTGTACATCGCGTCGTTTTCCAGCACCAGCAGCGACGTGAACGGCGAGATCACGTACATCGCCTTGCTCAGTTCGATGATCCGCCCGCGATTCTCCTCGGCCCCCAACGCGATCAGCCGGTCGATCTCCAACTTGGCCCAAGTCCGCGGCAGATAGTCGGTCTTCTCGGCCACGTCGCCGACCGCAATCGTCCACTCCTGCGGCTTGCCGCTTAGCCTCGCCGCCACGTTGACCGTCTTCGGCAACTTCGCTCCGCGATCGACACGCGCAATCGCACAGAGCGTCTGGCCGTCGGCCATCGCGTCTTCATAACAAAGAAACTCCAACGGCCCGGCCTCGTCCGTCACCTTGGCGTCCGTCAGCCGCGGCGCGTTAAGCGTGGCCAGCAGATCGAACGCCCGCCAGGAGACCTGCTCATCGGGGTTGATCTGCGTGTAATGACCGCCCGAGCGACTGGCGGCCGACTTCATCAACGTCCGCGACCACCGCTTCCCCACGCCGACGCCCACGTATTGGGCCCCTTCAGGCACCAGCCGCACCAGATCTGCAACGTCCTTTTGTCCCAGCACGGGCACGCCCGAGCCGATGTGTACGAGCACCGGGTTCTCGGCCGCGTCGACCAACGCTGCCGTCGCGGCAAACGCCCCGCTGAGGTCCAACGCCCCGACCAGATGCGTCTGATCGAGAAACTGGATGGCCTTCTTGACGTTTTTTGGTGTGGCGGCCTTGGGCTTGGCGGCGAACTCGTGGATCCGGGTGCCGGCCGTGAGGATCGAGAACGTGTCGTCGTGCTCGGCGTTTTCCAACAGGCCGCGGACCACCTCGACCTGCGCCCGGGCGAGCACCGGATCACGGTCGGCCGAGGCCTCGAACAGGAAGATCCAATCGCGACGCTGAATCTGTTCCTTGCGCGGCAGCTCGGGCCGCCAGCGGAGCATCAGGTATTGGGAGTTTTCGTGGGTGGCGGTGGCGAACTGGGCTTCTGTTTGGGGGGCGGAAGACGGTCTCCCTTTCTTGTTCTTCTCGTCGAGAAGCGTCAGCGCGATGTCGCGGTCGGGCTTGACGTTCTTGGCCTGGGTTTGCAGGACGAGATCGCCGTCGGACGTGCTCTTCTCGAAATCGATCGCGCCGGTCTCGTACGCCCGCCGCGCACCGCCGACCACGCGGAGCTTCGCCGACCACTGGCCGACCTTCTGCATGTTGTGCCCGCCGGGGAACCGGTATTCGGTCTTGTCGTAGTCGGACGGCAGCCGCTGTGTGTAGCTCATCACGATCCGCTTTTCCTGCCGGCCTTCCAGCGGAAACACCCGCATCTTGAACGTGCTGCCGTCGATCCACTCCAGCAGTGCGGGGTCCTTCTGTTTGCGGACAATATCTTCAAAGACCTGCCGGGCGTGGGTCCGCTCGGCCATGCCGCCCTCCATCAACTTGCCCTCGACGTACATCGCCAGCCGCGAAAGCGACGCGTCCGGCGGCAGCGGAAAGTAGAACGTCCCCTCCAGCCGGCTCGTCAGGTGGTTGAAGTAGGTCTGGTCGATCGTGGTCCGGGCGAAGCCGTCTTCGATGTGGACGTCGACGTGATATTTCCGCAGGCTGAGGTTGGCTTCCTGTCCGTTGGGATCCTTGATAATCAACGCCCCGCCGGAATGCTTGCTCTTGGGTACCAGACGCGACTCGACCGAGGCCATCAACTCGCGGGTCCAATCGACCACGTGCGACGCCCGCCGCGCAGCAGAGACCGGCCGTTCGTCGCCCGGCCCGGGATTCAACTGCTGGCCGGCCTGAAGCGGCAATTCCATTCCGCTGACCTGCACCTTGCCCTGCGTGACCACCACCCGAGTGCCGTCGCCGCCGACGCGGACGTCGAACTTGGTGCCCAGGGCCGTGATCTGCCGGTCGGGCGTGGCAACGACAAACTTTGCCCTGGTGTCCGCGGCGTCGTCGGTTGCGTTTTCCGTCCGTTGCGAGACTTCGACGAAGACCTCGCCACGGTGTACGGTCACGTGGCGCGGGCGGTCGAGCGTCACTGCCGTGTCTGCGTTGAGATACAGAACCGACCCGTCCGGCAGTGCCAGCCTGCGACGCTCGGCGGCGGTGGTCTCCGTCGATTCACCCAAGGCCAACGCGACCGGTGCCGGGGCCGGTGGTTTCGGCCGTGCGACCAGACCGAGACTGCCGACGGGGCCGTCGGGCCGCGCCGGCACGATCGCCGGCGCCGTAATCTGAATCACTCGCTGCGGCGCCGCTGGTGGCGACGGCGGCGTCGACTCGACCGTCTCACGGGTTGGCCGCCCGGGTGTGCTATGGCGGAGAATGCCGCCTAACAGCAAGCCAACGCCGACCAACAAACTTGCGGCAACCAACCAACCGAGCAGAATGCCGGCCGCTGTGGACGTCGGTGCGGCGGCCGGTGCGGCGGCCCGTTGTTTGGCTGCCGCGAGCATCGCCGCGCTCGCTTTTTCCACAAACGCCGGGTCCGGCATCTCCGGTCGGTAGGCGTCGGTCAACAGCCGTTGCACGTTCCGCTCGGCGACCTTTTCGTCGCGGTCGGCCGGAGTGCGGGAGGGTTCGTTCGTATTCATGGTAGGGACCTCGTGGTATCACAGTGGCACCGGCGTCTCGCCAGTGTAATGAATCTTGTTGCAGCGTCTCAGCTTTGAGCTTTGAGC
>JABMRB010000924.1 GCA_013202865.1 Candidatus Nealsoniibacteriota bacterium
CGTAGAGCCCGTCACCGTAGTTCATCAGCCGCCCGAACTTCTCGCCCAATTCGATCGCCACGTTGGGCATCCCCGGGGCGATCAGCCCGGCGTAGTCGGCCTCGATCTGATAGTCGATGTCGTCGGCGTGGCGGTTGAACTTGGGATGGCCCGAGTCGGGCGGGGCAATGCCGCTGCGGAGATTGTCGCGTCCGGCCCGGTTGGCGTGCCAGAGCGGATAGCCGCTGTTGGCGAAGTCGATCCCCGCCTGGCGAATCGAAACGTCCCAGCCATGCACCTCAAGCGTTCGCAGAAACGTCATCTCGACGTAGATGTCGTCCTGGTGGAACTGGTTGATCATTTTAGGCTGCCACTTGGGGATCTTGTCTTCGGGAATGATTGCGCCCTTCCATTTGAACTCGGTCGGCCCGCCCCAGCCGACGCCCGCCATTTGCCCGATCCATCCGCCGGCCATTTTGTCGCGATAGTCCTCGATCGACAACCGCCGGAACTCGGCCGCACCGGCAGCGGTACAAATCAGACACAATGCAATTGCCTGAAGGCAGATCAGGCGTCCGACGTTTCTCGCACGGATACAACGCATGACAGGTCCTCCTCGGGTGGGTGCAGGATAGGGTGTGGCCACGATCCACCATGGTACCCTCCGCAGCCGGGAATCGCAAGAGAACCGAACATTTAGCCGCACCGAAACTCGCCCGGCGGCTAATTGGGCTTCTCCCTTGGCTACGGCCCACCGGCGCGATATGCTATTGGGATATCCCTCCCCCACCCGAGTCGCCCACAAAGGAGCCGTTCCATGACGCCGAAAATCGCGTGTTTGCTTGCCGTCGTTGCCCTCTTGCTCGTCGGGACACTCTCGCCCGCAGCCGAACTCGTCAGCCGCAAGGGCGAGTGCGGTACGATCGTCGGCTACAAGGACACGCCGCTGCTGCCGGCAACCGGTGGCAAGTACCACGTCCACGACCCCGACCGCCCCGAGCCGAAATACGTCGACCCGGGCCCGGCACCCGAGTTGCCCGGTCCGGTCCCTTCCGACGCGATCGTCCTGTTCGACGGCCAGGACCTCTCCGCATGGGAGCCGACTAAGTGGAAAGTCGCCGACGGCTACGTCGAGGCCGGCGGCGGGTCGCTGGTAACGCGGCAGCCGCTGGGTAGTTTCCAACTCCACATCGAGTGGATGGCACCGGCCACACCGGCGACGCACATGATGAGCCGCGGCAACAGCGGCGTGCTGCTGATGGGCCTCTACGAGATCCAGATATTCGACTCCCACCCCGTACACGACGAGCAGATCTACCCCGACGGCCAGGCCGCCTCGATCTACGGCCAGACCCCGCCGCTGGTCAACGCCTGTCGCAAGCCGGGCCAATGGCAATCGTTCGACATCGTCTTCACGGCCCCGGAGTTCGACGGCGACAAGCTCGTCAGCCCGGGCGTAGCCACGGTCTGTCACAACGGCGTGCTCGTCCACAACCACCAGCAGATCACCGGCCCAATGACCCACCGCCAGATCCTCCCCTACCGTGGCCACGCCGCCAAGCTCCCCTTGGCCCTACAAGGCCACGGCAGCCCGGTACGGTTTCGCAACATCTGGGTGCGCCCGTTAGGCGAGTGATATTTAGCCCCCGGTGAACACACCGGGGGGCGACACAAGACAAACGATTGGAGATCACAAGTTGTGATGTCGAATCGCTCGGCAAGAATCGATTTGCCACATTGCCCCATCACGTGGCGCGCAGGAAGTAACCATCTTCATCGGTCGGACCAGAAACCAGGCTCTCGCTTGGCATGGGCGACCGCTATGATGACCGCTTGATCGGCCTGTTCGCGGTAGATCACCTGGAAGGGGTAGCGTCGCATCAGGCAATAACGATGTCGGTCGTCGCAATGGGGGAATCGTTGCGGATCAGCCCCGATGGATGCCAGGGTTCGGTCGAACTCCGCCTCGAACCCTTCTGCCGCCCGTTGGCTGCGTTCGGCGTACCAACGGAGCGCCTCGGTAAAATCCCGTTCCGCGGCAGACGCGATCAGCACGTCAACCATCGAGCCCCGCCTCTCGCCTGGCGCGCTTTCGGACTTCAGGCCACGGAGAGGTCGCCATACGTCCCGCGTCATACTCCGCCGATCGGCGCCGCGCCTCGGCAATCCACTCGTCACTCGGGGCCGGCCACTCGTCCGGCGGGACGGTCTCAATCAACGCGTCGGCCAGCCGAATCCGCTCCGCAGGCGGCAAACCTTGGGCCGCACCAAGAACATCGTCGAATGTAGACATTTTCGGTCACCGTTGTGGCAAAATAGCGTTTTCTATTCGGGGGGGAAGGGCACTTGCATGACCGGCCGATTTCCACCACACTTCTATTGTCCCACGTTGCGGCGGGCCGTGTCAAGTGAAACGTTCCTCCAGAGCGATGTTTCGCTCTCGGTCCGAGTGCCCGCCAGTGACGTCAAACGCGAACACTAAGAAGGAGGTCGTGATGAAATACCCAACAAACACACGCCCCACCCGAAGAAACTTCCTCCGCGGCACCCTGGCCGCGTTTACCGCGCCCTATCTAATCCCCAGCTCCGCGCTAGGTGCCGACGGCACCACCGCCGCCAGCGAGCGGATCGGCATGGGGGCCATCGGACTGGGCGGCCAGGGGACGCGGAACATGGAGGCGTTTCTCAGTAAGGCCGAGGTGCAGATGGTCGCCCTGTGCGACGTGGACAAAGGCAGCACGCGGTATGAGGACGCGTGGCATCGGGGGCTGGCGCCGGCGATGGAGAAGGTCGAGCAGCACTACGCCGGGAAGACGGCCGCGGGCAGGTTTCGTGGGTTGAAAGGGTATCAGGATTTCCGCGAACTGCTCGCCCGTGACGATATCGACGCCGTCTGCATCGGGACGCCCGACCATTGGCACGCGCCGATTGCAGTGGCGGCGGCCAAGGCGGGCAAAGACATGTACTGCGAGAAACCGCTGAGCCTGACCGTGTGCGACGGCCGGGCGATGGCCGACGCGGTCGCCCGATACGATCGCGTCTTCCAGTGCGGCTCGCAACGGCGGTCCGACGCGCGTTGCCGGCGCTCGTGCGAACTGGTCCGCAACGGGCGCATCGGCAAGTTGCAGACCGTCCGCGTGGGCCTGCCCGGCGGGCATTGGATCCGTAAGAACGCCAAAAAGTCGTTCGACCCGGAGCCGGTGCCCGAGAGTCTCGACTACGATATGTGGCTGGGCCCGGCGCCCTGGGGACCGTACGCGTACAACCGCTGCCACTGGAACTTCCGCTGGAACCTCGACTATTCCGGCGGCAACGTGACGGACTGGGGGGCCCACCTGATCGACATGGCCCACTGGGGGATGGACTGCGACGAGTCGGGGCCGATTGAGGTCGAAGGCAAGGGGACGTTCCCGCCCCGGACCGCCATGTGGAACGCGGCCACCGAGTTCGAGTTCACCTGCACCTACGCCAGCGGCGTGAAACTGATCGTCCGCAGCGGCGGGCCGGTCCGGTTCGAGGGGACCGAGGGCTGGGTCGACCTCGGCGGCAAGACCGAGCCGGAGTCGCTGGCCACCAGCGAGATCGGGCGCGACGAGATCCATCTCTACGAGAGCCACAGCCAGCACGTCAACTTCCTCGAGTGCATCCGCACCCGACGCCGGACGGCCGCACCGGTCGAGGTGGCCCATCGCACGATCACCGTGGCCCATCTGGGCAACATCGCGATGCTCACCGGCCGAAAGCTCCGCTGGGACCCGGCCACCGAGCAGATCATCGGCGACGAAGGGGCCGCCCGGATGCTCGGCAGGGCGAAGCGAGGCCCGTGGCGCGTGTGAAACGGGGGAAACTGAATATCGAATGTCGAACAAGGAGTGTTGAAGTATGAAGTGTTCTTGACGTGGCCTATAGATACTTCACA
>JABMRB010000098.1 GCA_013202865.1 Candidatus Nealsoniibacteriota bacterium
CAATCGTCCGGGGCAAGCTGAACCCTCGCCTTCCAGCCGGGGAATTCCTTGCCCTTGCAGTCGGCCGTGACGAAGCTCTCCGGGGCGCCGGCGACGGCCGCCGGATCGAACACCTTCAGGCGGATCGCGGCGTGCGGACAGACCATCGAACAGCGCCCGCACTGGATACAGACCGCGCTGTCCCAAATCGGAACCTCCTGGGCGACGCTCCGCTTCTCGTAGGTCGTGGTGCCGGTGGGGAACGTGCCGTCGGGCGGGAAGGCGCTGACGGGCAGTTCGTCGCCCCGGTTGGCTATGATCCGGCCAAGCACGTTGCGGACGAACTCGGGTGCGTCGTCGGGCACCGGCGAGATGCGGTGTTTGGTCGAGGTGATCTTCTCGGGCACCTGCACTTCCTTCAGCGCATCAAGGGCACCGTCGACCGCGGCGTAGTTCCGATTCAGCACGGTCTCGCCCCGTTTGCCGTAGGTCTTCTTGATGGCCTTCTTGATCTGCGCGATGGCCTCTTCCTCGGGTAGCACACCGGCCAGCTTGAAGAAGCAGGTCTGCATTACGGTGTTGATCCGCACACCCATCTCGGCAGCGCGGGCCACTCGGTAGGCGTCGACGACGTAGAACTTCAACTTCTTCTCGACAATATCCTGTTGCACCTCGATCGGCAACTCGTCCCAGACCTCGTCCGGAGCGAACGAACTGTTCAGCAGGAACGTGGCCCCGGGCTCGGCGATCGAGAGCATGTCGAGCCGGTCGGGGAAATGCGACTGGTGGCAGGCCACGAAGTTGGCGTTGTGTACCAGATAGGAACCCTTGATCGGCCGCGGGCTGAACCGCAAGTGGGAGGTGGTCAACGCGCCGGCTTTGCGGGAGTCGTAGACGAAATAGCCCTGGGCGTGCAGATCGGTGTTCTCGCCGACGATCTTCACCGAGTTCTTATTGGCCCCCACGGTGCCGTCGCTGCCGAGTCCGAAGAAGACGGCCCGGGTCACGTCGTTACCCTCGGTCGTGAAACTCGGGTCGTAGTCGAGGCTCGTACCGCTGACGTCGTCGTTGATGCCGATGGTGAAGTGGTTCTTGGGTTCCGCCTTGGCCAACTCGTCGAAGATCGGCTTGACCATCGCGGGCGTGAATTCCTTGGAGGACAGCCCGTAGCGACCGCCGACGATCTTGGGCATGGCACCCGGGCGGCACTCGGCTAGCCCCGTGACGATGTCCTGGTAGAGCGGCTCGCCGACGGCACCCGGTTCCTTGGTGCGATCGAGTACGGCGACGGCCTTGGCAGAGTCGGGCAATGCCGCGACCATCGCCTTGGTGTCGAACGGACGGAACAGCCGGACCTTGAGTAGTCCGATCTTCTCGCCGTCGGCGGTGAGCTTGTCGACCGTCTCTTCGATCACGCCGCACCCGGAGGTCATCGCCACGATCACCCGCTCGGCGTCGGGGGCTCCGACGTAGTCGAACAGCCGATATTGCCGGCCGGTGAGTTTGGCAAACTTGTCCATCGTGCTCTGGACGATGCCGGGCACCTTGGCGTAGAAGGGGTTGCAGGCCTCGCGTGCCTGGAAGAAGTGGTCGGGGTTCTGGGCCGTGCCGCGAAGCACGGGTCGCTCGGGGGTCATGGCGCGGTGGCGATGGGCCTCGACCAGCTTCATGTCGATCATCGCCCGGCAGTCGTCTTCGGTAAGCTGCTCGATCTTGTTCACCTCGTGCGAGATACGGAACCCGTCGTAGAAGTGGATAAACGGGAGGCGTGCTTCGAGCGTGGCGGCCTGGGCGATCAGGGCGAAGTCCTGGGCCTCCTGCACCGACCCGGAGGCCAGCATGGCCCAGCCGGTCGAGCGGCAGGTCATCACGTCGCTGTGGTCGCCGAAGATCGACAGCGCGTGGGTGGCGACGGTCCGGGCCGTGACGTGGAAGACCGTCGGGGTCAACTCGCCGGCGATTTTGAACATGTTGGGGATCATCAACAACAGGCCCTGCGAGGCAGTGAACGTTGTGGTGATCGCCCCGGCCTGCAAGGCCCCGTGGACCGCTCCGGCGGCCCCGGCCTCGCTCTGCATTTCGACGATGTCGGGCACGGTGCCGAAGATATTCTTTCGGCCGGCGGCGGCCCAGGCGTCGGGCATCTCGCCCAGTCCGGAGGACGGGGTGATCGGATAAATCGCCGCGACCTCGTTGCAGAGGTGGGCGATGTTGGCCGTCGCTTCATTGCCGTCAATGGTTACAAAGCGTTTGTTTTCCACTGTTCGTCTCCAAAAAAAGACAACTTATGTGTCGCATGTCAGTCAGACCGCCGCAGCCGTGAAGTCGGGGCACTCTGACGCTGATAACCTGGCACGTCGCCGAGAAGCATGACCCCCACTGCGGGGTGGTGCTTGGTGCGAATTCTCGCCCCGGGAAATCTACCAAACTGCACCTCAGCCAATCACCGGCCGCGCAGAATCTATCATCTTACCGATTGAAGAAATCCTCCGCAAGGCACACCCGCAAGGGGGGCAAGCTGGCTAGCACCCGCGGATTCACGACAACCGAGACAATGTTGTATGGTTTCGATGGTCGCAGTAGACTTTCGGGGTATACAAGGGAGTCCCGGCGATTGGTGCGGGCATTAGAGTTCGTAGTGACCCGATTTATCGGGTCCAGATTGCCAAAACCGCATAAATGCGGTCACTACAAACGGTTATCGTTATGAAAACAGAAAGATGGATGATTGCGCTGTCGATCGTCTGCGGGTTGTTCGTCGGGTTGATCAACGCCGCGCTGGACTACTTGATTTTCTACAGAGATGTTCGCGGTACGTTCCTGGAAATGCTGCTGACGGACCCGCCGGCACATGAAATCTACATCCGCCTGCTCATCCTGTTGACGTTTGCCGGATTCGGCGTGGTCGTTTCGTGGGTCATGTCGCGGCAGCGGCGGGCCGTCGATGCGTTGCGGGAGAGCGAGGAGCGGTTCCGGTTGCTGTTCGAGCGGTCGCCGATCGGCTACCAGTCGCTGGACGCGGACGGCCGATTCTTGGAGGTCAACCCCGTCTGGCTGGACGCGCTCGGTTACGACCGCCCGGAGGTGGTCGGCCAATGGTTTGGCGATTTCCTTGCCCCCGAGTACCAGGACCTCTTCCGAGAGCGGTTTCCACGTTTCAAGGAGGCGGGCGAGGTCCACGGCGTGCAGTTCGAGATGGTCCGCAAGGACGGCGACCGCCTGATCGTCGAGTTCGACGGCCGCGTCGGCCACGACGAGCAAGGCAACTTCAAGCAGATGCACTGCGTGCTGCGCGACGTGACCAAACAGAAGCAGGCGCAGGAGGCCCTGTGGGAATCGCAGAGATTCCTGCAGACGGTCGTCGACGCGGTGCCGGAGATGATGCTGGTCATCGACCGCGACTATCGCGTCGTGCTGGCCAACCGGACGGCTAAGACGTTTTGCGGAAGCGAGGACCCGGTGGCCGCCGGGATGAAGTGTCATCAGGTCACGCGCCGTTGCGACGATCCCTGCGCAGCGCCGGCCGATCCCTGCCCGCTGGAGCAGGTCGTGGCGACCGGGGAGCCGGTCTCGGTCGTTCACGTGTACCGCGATGCCCGGGGCGACGAGACCTTTATGGAGATCAACGCGGCGCCGATCTTCGACGGGCGGGGTGAAGTCGTCCAGATGATCGAATCGTGCCGCGACGTGACCGAGCGCATGCGGTCGGACGAGGCCCTGCGGGCGGCACACGACGAGTTGGAGCAGAAGGTCCAGCAGCGGACCGCGGAGTTGGAGACCTCCAACCGGCAGTTGACGCAGGAAATCGCCGAACGCAAGGAAGCGGAGGAACAACTGGCCCTGTTCAAGAGATTCGTCGAGGTCTCCGGCGAGGGCATGGGATGGGCGGGCCTGCGTGGCAACGTCCGATACATCAATTCCGCCTTGTGTCGCATATTTGGCGAAGACAGGCCGGAAGATGCCTACGGCAAACCCGTGCTCCGCTACTACTCCGAGGAAACGCAGCGGCGGCTTCAGGAAGAGATCTTTCCCGCGGTCCTACGGGAGGGCGCGTGGTCCGGTGATCTGGTGATCCAATCCCGCACGGGAAAGCGTATCCCTACGACAAACAGCCTGGTGGTGCTCCGAGACTCGAAAGGAAGCCCGCTCGGGTTTGCCAACGTGGCCACCGACTTAACCGAACGCAAGCGGATCGAAGACGAACTCCGCAAGCACCGCGGACACCTGGAAGAACTCGTCGCCGAGCGGACGACGGAACTGGAGAAGGCCAACGCGGAGTTGAAACGGGAAATCGGCGAACGCAAGCGAACGGAGAAACAACTGCGACTTCTTTCATCGGCCGTCCAGCAAAGCACTGAAGGCATGGCCGTGGTGGGTTTGGACGGCTGTTTGCAGTTCTGCAATCAGGCCTTTGCGGAAGTACATGGATATACTCCCGAGGAGTTGACGGGCAAGGACCTGTCGGTTTTCCATACGCCCCAGCAGATCCCTTCCGTGGAGGCCGCCGACCGTCAGGTCAAAGAGACGGGGCAGTTCGTTGGTGAGATTTGGCACCTCCGGCGGGACGGCAGCGTGTTTCCCGCACGGATGCACAATACGCTGCTGCGCGACGACTCCGGCGCCCCGATTGGCATAGTCGGCACGCTCCGCGACGTCACCGAACTGAAGCGGACCGAAGAGGCGCTGCGGGAGAGCGAAGCCCGCTTTAGGGAATTGTTTGACAACATGAGCAGCGGCGTGGCTGTGTGCGAAGCAGTGGACGGTGGTGGCGATTTCGTACTCAGGGATTTCAATAAGGCGGGAGAGCGCATTGAGGGGATCGCCAAAGACGAAGTCATCGGCGGGCGCCTGACGGAGACGTTTCCGGGGGTCCGGAAGTTCGGCCTTCTCGAAGTGTTTCGGAGAGTCTGGCGGACGGGGACCCCGGAGTATCATCCCGTTACGCTCTATCAAGACGAAAGGATCGCGGGTTGGAGAGAGAACTACGTCTACAAGTTGCCCTCCGGCGAGGTAGTGGCCATCTACGACGACGTAACCGAGCGGAAACAGGCCGAGCGGGAACGGGAAGAGTTGATCGAACAACTCGAAAACCAAAACGCCGAGTTGGAACGCTTTACCTACACCGTCTCCCACGACCTGAAAAATCCGCTGATTACGATCAAGGGATACCTGGGCCTGTTGGAAGAGGACATGGCCGGCGGGAAGGACGAGGCGGTCGAGGACGACATGGAGCGGATGTCCCGGGCGGCCGATAGAATGGTGGAACTGCTCGACGAGTTGCTGGAACTCTCGCGGATCGGGCGAATGGCCAACCCGTCCGAGCACGTACCTCTGGCCGAAGTGGCCCGTGAAGCCGTCGAGCTGGTCGCCGGGCGGATCGCCGAGCGGGGTGTGGTGGTCGAGATTTCCCCGGAATTACCCGTGGTTTTCGGCGATCGGTCCCGATTGCGGGAAGTACTGCAAAACCTCGTGGAAAACGCGGTCAAGTACATGGGCGACCAGCCCCGGCCGCGAATCGAGATCGGCGCCCGGCTTGGCCGGGGGGAGCCAATCTGCTATGTTAGGGACAATGGATTGGGGATCGAACCCCGCTATCAGGAGAAGATTTTCGGCCTGTTCGACCAGCTTGACGGGCGAGCGGAAGGAACCGGCATCGGGTTGGCGCTGGTCAAACGGATTGTGGAGGTGCATGGAGGGCGCGTATGGGTCGAATCGGAGGGACTCGAACGGGGCGCCACGTTTTGCTTTTGCACCGCGCCTGAGGATAAGACCGAGAATCCTGTGGAGAATGAGTTGTGAACGGCGAAGCACTGATCATCTTGCACGTTGAAGACAACCCGGACCACTCGAACCTGATCATTCGCACGCTGCGGAAACACCGGGTAGCCAACCAGGTGTTTCTCGTCGAAGACGGCGAGGCTGCGCTGGACTTTCTCCTGCGACGGGGCCAGTACGCGGACTCCGCGAAGAGCCCTCGCCCTCATCTGGTCCTGCTGGACCTTCGGATTCCGAAGGTCGACGGCCAGGAAGTGCTTCGCGTGATCAAGACGACCGAGGAACTGTTGGCGATCCCGGTCGTTGTTCTTACGTCATCCGAAACGGAGAAGGACATTACCGAGGCCTACGAACATCACGCCAACAGCTACCTGGTCAAGCCGGTGGGTTTCGAGGCGTTCACCGAGATGATGGAGTGCCTGGGATTCTACTGGCTCGGGTGGAACCTTCATCCGTGGGAGTGCCACGTTAGGGGGAATAACGAATAAGGAAATGACTCGCATCCTGGTGGTCGAAGATGAAGAAGGTCACGTCGGATTGATCCGCCGGGCGTTCGAGGCGCGGGGCGTACAGGCCGATCTGGATTTCGTGGGTACGCTCGAGGAAGCGCGGCAGTATCTGGCCGGGCCGCCGCCGGATCTCCTCATTGCCGACGTGCTGTTACCCGACGGACGCGGAACGGAACTGCTAACGGCCGACGACCGGTCGCGTGCTTTTCCGGCCGTGATCATGACCAGCTTTGGCGACGAGCACTCGGCCGTCGTGGCGATGAAGGCGGGGGCCCTGGACTACGTCGTCAAGTCGAACACGTCGCTAGGCGACATGCCCCACATCGCCGAGCGGGTAATGCGGGAGTGGGAGAACATCGTCGGGCGCCAAGAGGCCCAGCAGCGGTTGCAGTTGCTCTCCTCGGCCACCGAGCAGAGCACCGAAGGAATTGGCGTGGCGGATCTCGACGGCAATTTGCTGTTCCTCAACGACGCGCTTGCCGCCATGCACGGCTATACTTCGGAGGAGTTGTTGGGCAAACACATCGCCGCCTTCCACCTGCCCGAGCAGATGCCCGCCGCCGAAGCGGTCTTGCAACAGATTCGGGAGACGGGCGAGTTCAGCGGCGAAGTTTGGCACGCCCGACGTGACGGCACGACCTTTCCCGCGCTGATGCACAACTCGCTGATGCGGGACGAGTCGGGCAATCCCGTCGGTATGATCGGGACGGCCCGTGATATTACCGAGTCGAAACAGGTGGAAATCGAACTAGCCAAACACCGAGACCATCTCGAGGAACTGGTCGAAGAGCGAACCGCCGCCTTACAACAGACCAACCGCCGACTCCAGTTGGAGATCGCCGAGCGGAAACGGGCCGAACAGACCGTCCGGCAGGAACGGCTGTTGCTGCGGCGGATGCTCGACTTGCAGGAGCGGGAACGGAGACTGGTCTCCTACGACATTCATGACGGACTGGCCCAGCAGCTTGCCGGGGCCATGTTGCAGTTTCAAACGCTCCGCCGGTTTCCAGACGAGATCCCGGAGCAGGCTCGAGGGGCACTCCAGGCCGGACTGGATCTGCTGGGCGAGGGCCTCGGTGAAGCGCGAAGGCTTATCGGGGGGTTGCGGCCACCCATCCTCGACGAGTCGGGGGTGGTGGCTGCCATCGACTACCTGATCTGCGAATACCAGAAGCAGGAAGGCCCGGTGATCGAGTTCCACCACGACGTCTCCTTCGACCGGCTGGCGGCCCCGTTGGAAACGGCCGTCTTCCGCATCGTCCAGGAGACGCTGACCAACGCTTGCCGACACAGCAAGAGCCCCAGGGTTAGTGTGAAACTGATCGAGCAAGGCGACCGCGTGGCGGTCGAGATCCGCGATTGGGGTATCGGCTTCGATACCAACGAGATCGGCGAAGACCACTTCGGCGTCCGCGGAATCCGCGAACGGGCTCGATTGCTCGGCGGACAGGCGGCCTTCGATACGGCCCCGGGCAAGGGGACACGAGTGACCGTCGATCTGCCGCTGTTGAAGAGTATCTCGGATGACGTCGAAACTCGGCCGTCCGGCACCGGCTTGTAGATTGCAGAGGAACACAGACCGTATGAATACAGACGAGATTCACATCCTGGTGGTCGAGGACGAGGCGGGACACGCCGGCCTGATCCGGCGGGCGTTCGCGACCCGTGCCCCACACGTCACCCTGACCGTGGCGACGACGCTCGCGGAAGCCCGGCAACACCTGGCCCGCCGCAGGCCCGACCTGCTGATCGTCGACATGCTGTTGCCCAACGGCCTGGGCGTGGAACTGTTGCCCGGCGATGAAGGCAGCCGCGAGTTTCCCACGATCGTAATGACCAGCTTCGGCAACGAGCAGGCGGCGGTCGACGCGTTGAAGGCCGGTGCAATCGACTACGTGGTCAAGTCGGAAATGACGCTGACCGACGTACCCCACATCGCCGAGCGGGCCTTGCGCGAATGGGAAAACATCGCCAATCGCAAGCGGGCCGAACAGGCATTTCGCGAGAGCGAAGAGAAGTATCGGCTGCACTTTGAACACGTCTCCGACGTCATCTACTCGATCGACTCCGAGTTTCGGATTCTCAGCGTTTCTCCTTCGGTGGAGAAGGTCCTCGGTTACCGCCCCGAGGAGTTGCTAGGTAAGCCGTTTCCGGAACTGAACCTGCTGCCCCCGGAAGACCTGCGGAGAGCGGCCGCCGACGCGCAGCGCATTTTTGCGGGTGAGCGGATCACTTCAGCCATTTACCGATTCATTGCCAAGGACGGCGGCACTCTGCTGGGTGAAGTCAGTACCGTACCGGTCTACCGCGACGGGAAGATCGTCTCCACCGTCTCCGTGGCCCGCGACGTCACTGAGCGAAAACGGACCGAAGAGGCCATCGTCCGGGCCAAGGAAGAATGGGAGCGAACGTTCGACGCGGTGCCGGATCTGATCATCTTGCTGGATAACAACCACCATATCGTGCGGGCCAACGAGGCCATGGCGAAGCGGCTGGGGGTTACGCCACCGGAGTGCGTCGGCCGGAAGTGCTACGAGGTCGTACACGGAACGGATCGGCCGCCCGATTTCTGCCCGCACGCGAAGCTACTCAAGGACGGCCGGGAGCATACGGAGGATGTCTGCGAGGAAAGCCTCGGCGGAGATTTTCTCGTCACGGTCTCTCCCCTGCTTAACGCCGAAGGGCGGTTGACCGGCAGCGTTCACGTGGCACGCGACGTCACCGAACGCAAGCGCGCGGAGGAGGCGCTCCGCTATCGGGCTGATTTCGAGCGGATTATCGCCGGTCTTTCGTCCAATTTCGTGCAACTTGAGCCCGAGCAGGTGGACGACGGGATTCAACGGGCGCTGGAAACGGTCGGCCGGTTCGCCGAGGTCGATCGCAGCTACGTCTTTCTGCTATGCGACGACGATGCCACGCTGGACAACACGCACGAATGGTGTGTCGAAGGCATCGAACCGCAAATGGGCGGTCTCCAGGGAATCTGCCTGGACGAGGAAGTGCCCTGGCTCGCCCGGAGATTCCGCAATCTGGAGGACGTCTACGTCCCCGTCGTGTCTGCACTTCCGCCGGAAGCCGAGCTGGAGAAGAAGCACTTCCAGGAGCAGGACATCCAGTCCCTGGTCGCGGTGCCGATGGTCAGCGGCGGCCGCCTGAAGGGTTTCCTCGGATTCGATTCCGTTCGATCGGAAAAACAGTGGTCGGATGACGCGATTACCTTGTTGCGGATCGTCGGCGAGATCTTCACGCATGCACTGGAGCGGAAGCGAGTGGAAGAGGCGCTCAGGAAGTCGGAAGAGAGATATCGGACGCTGGTCGAGACCGCGCAAGAGGGGATCGGTATCGTAGACGCCGAGGAGAACATCCTCTTCGTCAACCAGGCATACGCAGACATGTTGGGTTACACCAAGGAGGAGCTTCTGGCTCTGAACTTGAAGGATCTTGCCCCGGCCGTCGAATTCGCCAAGTTCCGCCAGCAGACCCAGAAGAGACTCCGGCACGAATCTTCCCGATACAAGACGGCCCTGGAGACGAAGTCGGGAGAAATCCGGCAAGTCAGCATCTCGGCCTCGCCATTGTGCGATGATAGTGGGGCCTTCGTGGGCACTCTGGGGTTGCTCACTGACGTCACGTCACGCGAACGAGCAGAGAAGGCGCTGCGGGCGAGCGAAGAGCATCTTCATGCCATTTTCGAATCGACCGCTGACGGAATTCTGGTGGTCAACCGGCAAGGAAAGGTGACCCACGCCAACGCCCGGTTCGCCGAAATGTGGGGCATCCCGGACGAGTTGATGCAAACGAGCGACGACGCGAAATTGGTCGATTTCGTTTTGCACCAACTGAAGGATCCGGAAGGCTTCCGGTCGAAAGTGCAACGTCTGTACGACACGTTGGAAAAGGACTTCGACACGCTCCACTTCGAGGATGGCCGGGTCTTCGAGCGGTCGACTTGCCCCTTGATTCAGGACGGTGTCCCTGTAGGACGCGTCTGCGGGTTTCACGACGTCACCGAACGCGCGCGGGCCAGCGCAGAATTGGCCGAAGCCAAAGACGCCGCCGAGGCAGCCAACCGGGCTAAGAGCGAATTCCTCGCCAACATGAGCCACGAAATCCGCACCC
>JABMRB010000925.1 GCA_013202865.1 Candidatus Nealsoniibacteriota bacterium
CACCATGACCGACGAACAATGGCGTATTTTCCTTGACGTTACGGACGGCAAGATGGTCGAGCCGCTGCCGGTGGGGCTGATCGTGGATTGCCCTTGGCTGCCCGGCTTTTCCGGCATGTCGGTCCTCGATTACCTGACCGACGACCGACGGTGGCTGGCGGCGAACCTTGCGGCCGTCGAGCGGTTCCCCGACGTGCTCTTCCTGCCCGGCTTCTGGGCCGAGTATGGCATGTGTACCGAGCCTTCGGCCTTCGGCGGGCGATGCGTCTGGCCGGACGACGATTTCCCGTTCGCTAAGAAGATGCTCCACGACTACGCGGAGATCGACCGGCTGGACAAACCGAACTGCCGCACCGACGGGATGTGCCCGTTTGTGATTAAACGGCTACACCGTTGCCGCGAGGAGATCGAGCGGTCGGGCCATCGGATCCGGTTCGCCACGTCGCGGGGGCCGATGAACATTGCCTCCTATCTGATGGGGCACAGCGAAATGCTGCTCGGCATCAAGACCGATCCGGAACAGATCCACAAGCTGCTCACCGTCGTCACGGATTTCATCTGCGAATGGCTGCAATACCAGGCCGTCCAGTTCCCGTCGATCGAAGGGATGCTCGTGCTGGACGACCTGATCGGATTCGTCGGCGGGCCCGATTTCCAGGAATTTGTCGTTCCCTACTTCAAGCAGATTGCCGAATCGATCGACGTGCCGGTCAAGGCCCTGCACAACGATTGCCATGGGATCGCGACCGCACGGAACATGACGGCGATGGGTTTTAATATGTTCAACTTCGCTTTCCGGCACAGCCTGACCGAGATGCGCGAAACCTGCGGGGAAGAAGTCGTGTTGCTGGGCAACATACCGCCCCGCGACGTATTGGCCCTGGGCACGGCCGAGGACGTGCGGCAAAGCGCCGCTGAGGCACTAGCCGACTTCGACGACACCCGCCGGCTAATCCTCTCCTGCGGCGGCGGCACCCCGCCGGGTGTCTCGGCCGCCAACATCGAGGCGCTGGTCGCGGCGGCACGGGGGTAGGAGAGTGTTGAGTGGAGAGTGGGGGACTTTTTCATTCCGCACGACGGGCCCGCGCCGATGATCTTTGGCGTCGGCCCGCCTGAAGGGGGGGGTGTGCGGCAGTGAACTTGTCTCATATACTCGGGTTTTCGGCGCGTAGATTCATGAGACGAGTTCTCAGGACTGGCAGTTCCTCAGAAGCCGTGGTAGAAGCTGATTGGCTTCAAGTTACCGAGAATCCAACGAATTGCGGGACACTCTTCTGCCGCGCCCCAAAGAATCATGGCAACGTGCTCTGTTTCCAGTCGTTGGGCGGCATTGATGGTGAAGCGTAGTGTTCGGCAGGAGATGAATATGAAACAGGCAATTGGGGTCTTGGCGGCCGCGGCTGTAATCATGGCGGGCGTGTGGCTCGTACTCAATCGGTCCTCAGCGGGCGAATATATGAACCACGGGAAGTCGAACGCCTTCTCCGATGGCACTGACTATCAAGGCATGTGGTTCGACGGGGAACTGGTATACGTCGTCTTCGTGCCTCCCATGGTCAATGTAACATCGCAGTCTTCTCAGTGGCCAGGCATGAAGCCCGCGCCAAAGGGGCTGACGGTGATTCCGGAAGGCTTGTACAACAACGGCGTCGCAGTAGCCACCTCGGAATCAAAGAGAGCCTTTGTCCTCTTGGCTAGCGGCAAACTTGCGCCCCTCAATGTGAATGAGAAGCTCTTCCGCTATATGCAACTCGGGAAGATCGAGAACCTAGAGACATCTCCAGCGTGGGCAGAGGTAGCCAAGGTAATTCGCGATGCCGTCGACTCGGAAGCAGAAACCGGAGCCGAACAATCCGGTGGTAAATGATAGGCGATTGACGTTGTTGCAGGAAACGGTCGGTCCGAGGTTCCTCGGACACGCAACATTCCCAACGATTTCTGACACGCGACGATGATGCTGACACCGAGGTGGGAAGCCGTTTTGTCGAGCGGATGCTCAGCGTCGTGGCCACGTGTCGGCAGCAGAATCGCAACGTTTTGGAGCTATTGACCGCGTGTTGTCGTGCCCGACTCGACGGCTCCGACGCCCCTTCTTTGCTGCCTGGCAAAGCCGAACTGGCCGCCGCCTGACAGGCGAATCCGATTCTCGCAAACCCGATGCGGGCCAGAAGCCAGCGAAAACCCATCTCCAAAAGGGCTTTTCGGCCCGATTTCTAAGAATTTTTGGAGTTTCTTGCAAGGGGAGGGGCAAATCGCTTGACAGGGCCGATCTGCCCGTTCAAACTCAAAGTATTGGATTTCTGCAAGACGTTGTCGGCAAGGTCCCGACAGGCCTGAAAACCCGTGAGTACTTACCTTGGGGGGAATTGCTTTGGAATCCTCGCTGCTGCTAGATTCAACATTCGTGTCGTTCGGGCTGGTTCTCGGCCTGGGCCTTGAACCGCTAGCTCTCTCTGCGGCACCGTTTGAGTTGGCTCTTATCTGCTTAATGTGCGGCATAGCGAATTCCGCCTTCGCCACGATTGTATATCCTGACTTTGGATCGACCGCCGGCATGATCCTCGTTGGTGACTCTGCTCAAGCGGGCAACGAGGGAGGCGCAAGCGCACACAACCAACATAGTTATCTAGAGGGCTTCATTAGAAAGTGAGTATGAAGATGCAACGTACAAGTTTGACAATCTGTGCGACGATGGTTCTTTTGTTCTCTAGTGCGTGGTTTTGCGAGGGCGCGTTTGCGTCGTACATCGTGGCGTGGGGCCGCAATGATCTGGGGCAATGTAACGTCCCGACCGGCGGTGACTTCATCGATACGGCTGGGCTCTACGATCGAACGATGGCACTAAGGTCCAACGGTTCCGTCGTTCATTGGGGCCGGCAGACGACCAGCTCGTCGCACGTGCCCCAACCTGCGGGTATTTTTCAGGATATCGACGGATTTGGCGATCACGTTGTGGCCATCAAGACCGATGGATCGCTTACTGCATGGGGCTACAACTTATTTGGCCAGTGCAACAATATCCCCCTTGGGAATAACTTCAATGGCATTTCGGGAGGTGGGTTCCATTCGCTGGCCGTCAAATCTGACCATTCGATTGTGGCCTGGGGCCGTAACGACCTTGGCCAGTGTAACATCTCACCCATGTTGCCGCCGAATGGATTCGACGCCATCGCAGCGGGCGGAGAGTGGTCCCTGGCGTTGATGATGGATGGCTCGCTGGCGGCATGGGGGTACGACGGAAAACTCCAGATCACCAATCTGCCCATAGGGAACAACTTTGCAGCAGTCTCCGCCGGGTGGGACCATGGATTGGCACTGACGAAAAATGGCTCGCTTGTCGCCTGGGGCAACGACGCAGATGGACAGGTCACCAACACACCCACGGGGAATAACTTTGTGGCGATCTCAGCCGGATGGGACTGGAATCTTGCCCTGAAATCCGACAGCACGCTCGTTGCGTGGGGATTCAACCAGTTCAGTTCAACCAACGTCCCGACAGACGCGATTTTCACAGGAATCGACGCCTGTGCCTATCACGGGCTTGCCCTTACGCCCATCCCCGAACCGGCTACGCTAACGCTGCTGCTTTTGGGTGGTTTGGCGTTTGCGGGGCTTCGCGGGGTCAGACCCGTTTTTCGTGTTTTCTTTCAGGGCCGGTGATGGCCGCGCGTTTGGTGAACAGGTTTTCTGAACGGCGAGTTACAAGCTACATCGCGCTCGGGTCAACGTCACCTTCGAGAGTCATAACCTCCGGCCGCTCGCCTTCCCAGCTAAGTTCGATCAGCAGTTCGTCCGTTGGGCCCTCAATAGTGACGGTCAGGTTCGACGTGGAGAATACCGCGTACCTGTCCGGAATAAGATGCCGCATCTCTTCCTGCTAATCATCTCGATGGCCGTGACCGTGACCGGGTGCGTACCAGCGACGCAGCCATCACTATCCTTGTATGTGGTGAGCGTGAACCGGCCCTGGGCGTCGATCTCGCCGTATGCAGGTCGGTCATCCGACGGCGCGACCAAGATGGTTCCTGACGTCAACGGTCGGCCATTGATGACAACTTGCCCTGAAACGGGGAATCGTTCCGGTCCGGAATCGCAGCCAGCCACCAAGCCAAACACCATCACAGTCGCCCACCACCAGCGACTCCAAGTCCATGGATCCATCGCTCGTCCGCTCCATTTTTAAGTCGAATACGTTATCGTCACAGAATCTCGGTGTGCGACAGTCGCTACGACGGAGTATCCTCACGGATCGAGTGTAGATGAACTGTCCGAGAAAAGGACCCTTTTCTGAAGCACAAGTTCAGGCTGGTCTACCGGAAGCGACCGTGTCGCCTCGATCGACGGAGCGCTCCGGATGGCGGCTGATCCGGCCAATCATCGTGTCTTCTCGACAACGCTTTCTCATCCGTTCATCGTCCGTCATATATTAGAGTCGCCGTCTCGCTCCGCGAGATGCAGCTTCATCTCGCGGAGCGAGATGGCTACTTTACAGTCGATTCTTACTCATCGCTGACGACGATCCTGAACCCCACGTTGTAGACCTTCTGGAATTCCCAGTATCCCAAGCGGACGTCGGCCGTGGCCCACTTGGGGCGATCTGACCAGGAACCGCCACAAACGACCCGCTTGGTGGCCGCGGAGTCCGGGCCGTGCCGGTAGACCGTGGCCGTCCACTCGGCTACGTTGCCGTGCATGTCGTAGAGCCCCCATGGACTGGGCCGGTACGACCCGACCGGGGCCGACACGCGATGTCCATCGTTCTGATCCAGGATACCCGGTCGCCATTGGAACGTCTTGGAGTGGCTGGCCGAGTTGAATTGCAGGTCGGCCAGATTGGCGTACGGGGCGAACTCGCAATCCCGGCCGCCGTACCAGAACGGATCCTCCGACCCGACCCGGCATGCCCATTGCCACTGCCCTTCGGTCGGCAGTTCAACCGTCAGGCCGGTCTCGTTCGAGAGCCATTCGCAGTACTCCATCGCCCGCTGCCACGACACCCTGGCCACCGGCTGATCGGGGGCATTCAGTGGAGTTCCCCGCTTGATCGGATCGAAGTGGAGAAAGTCCGTAGACTCCAACCGGCTGTCGTGCTGCGAATCGAACGCCGTGTACAGCCGGTTGCTGATCTCGTTCTTGGCCATCCAGAAGGGTTTTTCGATCTTGACCTTCGAGGTCCCCGCGAGAAACTCGCCGGTCGGGATCCGCACCAACTCCAATCGGTTTCCATCTGCCAACTCGATGCTCCGAACGGCCTGTTTCACATCCGGGGCGTCCAGCTTTGTGATCTTCACCTCCGGCGGCTTCTGCTGCGGCGGCAGCTCAACTTTCACGAGGACTTCCGCGCTGGGGACCGAAACCTGCTGGATCAGTTCGTCCGGGTTTTCATCCATCCCGTCGATCCCGGCGTATCGTCTCATCAGGTCGCGTCTCCGCTGGGCCGTGTTTGCCATTCTCTGGCGGCCGACGTTTTCGGTCCACGTTCCGTGCCGGGGCGTGTTGAGATCGATCCAGGTAATAATCCGGTCCCATGCCTCGGCATCGAGCTTTACGCCATAGTGCCCGGCACGCAGCATTCTCACCAGCTCGGTGGTATCGGCGTGGTACTCGTACGGTTCGCAGACGTGAATATCCGACTCCATGGTCGGCGTGCGAACCAGGCGCCGCAAGAACATGTAGGCGTCGGCGATTGGTTTGGCGGCTGGTTTGTCGGCGATTCCTCCGGTCTCCGCATTATGGCAACCGGCACAATACTTATTGACGACCGGTTCGACCTCGCGCTTGAACGAGAATCCACGTACCGGTCCGTACCACGGCGCGATTTTCGACGGCGTGCGGCGTGCGGCGACCGTGTTCTTAACCGGCGGGCCCGAATTCTGCGGCGCATGGCACCCGACGCACGAGACGTTCTCACCCGGCATGGCCGTGCTCCAGCTTCGCATCAGTTGAATTGCCTTGCCCTCGGCGTCCAACGGCTGGTACGAGATGGGTAGATTGGCCGGCACGTAGAAGAGCGACGATCCGTCGGGCTCCACGGGCACGGTACCCAACACACACTTGATATCCCACGGCCCGTCCAATCCGAGCTTGTCCTGCTGGCCACCCATCCCGCGATAAGCGAAATGGTAGGTAAACAGCCGGAGTTGCTTGACCACGCCCCGCGGAACGCCCTTCAGGCCGCTTCCTTCGTAGATGTCTTCCAGGTAGACCGTGGCGTGTTTCTGCCGGGGCTTCACGCGGCTGGGGATCACCGGAGGCAGCGGCCGGGGCTGCCAGGGCGTCGGTTCGAGCAGGTCGTAGTCCTTCTCCTCTCTCAAGAGCACCATGTTGTCGAAGACGTCGACAAGATAGATCGCCCAGGTCGACCCGCCCTTGAGGCTGACCGAAACGAGGAAGTACTTGGAGCTCAAAGGAAAGGGATGCAGGAACTTCGGCCAACTCGCGTCCACCAGATTATCCAGAATCACCGGCTCGACCGGCTTGCCGTATCCCGGGATGCGCTGCACCGAGCCGTCGGCCTCGTGGCGTCCCAGCGCGGGATCGAGAATGTGCAACTCGCCCGCGCGTCGCGTTCCGTGATGTCCCGAAGCAATCCCGACCACGCGGGTGGGATGGTCCGGAATTGCCCGGGCGTAGAAGAAGGAATTCGGCCAATACGAACCGCTGCCGTAAAACTCGGCCTGATTGGTACCGTCCGGGTTCATCTGGAACAGAATCCGGGCGACGAAATGCGGCAAGTCGGAGTATTCCCAACGGAGGTACAACACCCGGCCGTTGTTCAACACCGTGGGATTCCAGTTGTGATCTTGATCGAAGGTCAGCCGGCGGACCTCTCCGGTACCGGCTTCGAGCCGGTAGATGTTTGCCACGTGCGAAGACCCCTGGACGCACGGCACGCCCGTGTAGGTCGCCGTGGAAGTGAAGAGGATATTGTCGTCGGGCAAATAGCAGGCGTCGTAATTATCTACGTCGGGGTCGGGTATCAGGGGTAACTCGCGCGGGGCGGAACCGGCGGACGCCGTCGGGTTCGAGGGGTCGATTTCGATTTCGTGAACCTGCCAGCGCCCGTTCTTGCCCGGCATGGAGAACAACAACCGCCGGCCGTCAAAGTGTAAATCCAAGTCGCCTACGAACAGGTCGGACTGTGGCCGAAAGACCGTTTGCAGTTCGTCGTCCGGGTGGTCCAGCGACAGCATGGCGACTTGATCGTCGTATCCCGTACGCGGCAATCGCTCGTTGCCTTCCCAGTTGCAGGGCAATCCTTGGCGCCCCTTCTTGCGCTGCACCAGCAAGAGCTTGCGAAACTTCAGCAGCGGATTGTCCAACAGGGCCTCTCGCTTCAGTTGCCGCAGCCGATCGTCACGCTGTTGCCCGGCCGGCAGTTTCTCGATCTCGTCGGCCCGTGCCAGATACTCCTTCCCGCGCGGGTATTCGACCGGATAGCTCTCGATCAGGTCCTCGATCGCCATGCGCACGGCTCTGAAGCCATCCTCATCTTGCAGCACGGGCGTCTTCTCGGCGTTGACAGCCGCGGGAATCAGGAAGAGTAGAATCACCACCGCTGTCTTCATTTCCATAACAGACGCTCACTTTCCTTCTAGAAATCGATGCTGACACCTTCTGCAGCGTACGTATTTCCTTATCGCCTGTCAATGTTGCCCACCGCGGCCGAACCGCCACCTGATGCTGAGCGAATTGTCCATTGATGGTTCTCCGCTGCAAATCAGCCCACCAGAGGGGTATTCGCCCGAGTAACGTATAATTGCCAGACGGCGGGACGAGGTTCGTCCGGCAATCTGCGCTTCAGTAAGAAGAACCTACGGGAGTGTTACCATGAGAGACATTAGAATCGTGCTTTGTTTTTTGCTAGTTCTCGGCAGTCGGGCTGCTTGGGCTCAGCCGAAATCGCTCCAACACGACGCGGAGCATTACGTCCTGCTTCGGCAGCACGCGCAGAAGTGGTCACAAGAGGATCGGGAAATCGACGCCCGGCTCGCCGATCTTCGGGCAAAGAACGGCGGCAAGTCGCCGAACATCGTCTACATTTTGCTCGACGATCTCGGGTTTGGCGAAATCGGCATGCCGTCGCTCGATGTGATCCGCGGATACAGTACGCCGAACATCGATCGGTTGGCGAGCGAAGGCCTCTCCTTCTCGCGGATGTACACCGAGCCGACTTGCACGCCGACCCGCGCCGCCCTGATGACCGGGCGCTATGCAGTCAGGACCGGCACCAGCGAAGCCAAGTCGATCGTATCGGGTGAAGGGCTTTCCGGCTGGGAAGTCACGCTCGCCGAAGTGCTGAGCCGGGCCGGGTATGCCACCGTACATATCGGCAAGTGGCATCTGGGTGATATTGAAGAATCCTACGCTGTCAATCAAGGTTTCGACTACGCCGAACACCCGATGCACCAGCAGGGTCAGATGGGGATCATGAACGCGACGGCAGAGTTGGAAGGGTTGACGGCCGGTCAATTGAGGAATCTGCGGGCTGACAGGTTCGAACTCGACAAGACTTTCCGCACCGACCCGAACGCAATGGTCTATGGAATCGTCGGCAAGAAGGGAGGCAAAGTTCGAGAGGTGAACTTCAAGGCAGGGGAAGTCTTCACTCAGGACCACTACAACCGGATGGAGGAAGCGTACAAAAACAGTGTGCTCAAACAACTCGAGCGACTGTCGCAGGGCGATAAACCGTTCTTCCTGCAATACTGGCCGCAGCATCCGCTGAGCTTTACTCGCAGTGATATCGAGCAGGCAACCACGCTAAACGGCGGCCCGATCGCCGAGTCAATCGTCAAGGTCGATGGCTGGATCGGCGAGATTCTCAACAAGATCAATGCGCTTGGAATTCGCGAAAACACCATCGTGATGGTGATGGGCGACAACGGCCCGTTCATGCAGTACGTAGACCGCAGCGGCCAATCGGACCGGATTTACCGCGGCGGCAAGGCGCAGCATCTCGAGGGAGGCGTTCGCGTCAACGCTTTCATGCGTTGGCCGGCCGTGCTGAAGCCCGGCTCACGCGTCCAGGACATGCTCCACGTCAGCGATCTTTACACGACGTTCGCCCGCGTCGCCGGTGCCGACAAGTTCATCCCGCGCGACCGCCTGATCGACGGCGTCGACCAGTCGCCGCTGCTGTTCCTTGGCGAAACGCACGGCCGTCGCGATTATGTGTTCGTCTACGAAGGTCCCGTGCTGAAGTCGATTGTCAAACAGCAGTACAAGATGCACGTACCGCTGCCGGGTTCAAACCCGATCGGTGCGCCGATTTTCGATCTCTACAAGAACCCCCGCGAAGATCGGCCCCAGGACGCAATTCTCTACGGCGTCGGTTTCGGGGCTAAATTCGTAGAGATGCTGAAGCGGCACATGGCGATGAAACAGCAGCATCCCGACCGCGAGCCCGGCCACGACCTGCCCTACGGCGGCATCGAGAACCTTCGTCCGGAGACGAAGGCATTGGTCGAGTCCATGTCGGCGTGGATGAAACCTAAGAAAAACTAGCTGACGCTCCGGTGCCAAGCCGCAAGCGGCTGTTCTTGCGGGGAAAACGGCTCTGCGGGCCTGCCTTCCCCCAAATCGGGGCGTAGCCTATACTTAGGGCTCGGAATACTCCCACGCCTCCGCGGCGAATGGTCTTGTGGAAAGGCCCCTTGATGCGTCGTGTACGTCGAACTCCATGGCTCGTGCTTGCGGTCGTCGGTCTGCTGGCCGCCGACGGCAGCCGCTCGGCCTGCGCCCAGTTCGGACCGTTCGGATCGGGTAACCGGTTCGAGCTCTCCGAAGACGTGCAACTCGACGAGGCCGACGGCACCGTGCTCGGGCAGCTTCAACGTGCCAAGGCCCATCTGGCCGACGGGCAATGGGACGAAGCGATCGAGACGTTCCGGCAGGTGATGGAGCAGTCCGACGGCAAACTGATCGGCGTGACCGAGCGGCGGTTCGTTCCGCTGCGCGACTACGGCCATTTGCAGATCGCGTCGATGCCGGCCGAGGCGTTGGCGCTCTACCGCAGCCGAGTAGATTCGTTGGCGAAGAAGTGGTACGACGCGGGCGCGACCGGCCGCGACCAAGGGCCGTTGCTCGACGTGGTCCGTCAAGCGTTTGCCAGCAGTTGGGGCGACGACGCGCTGATGCTGTTGGGTGAGATGGCCCTGGAGTCGGGCGACCACGCCGCCGCCCGGTGGTACTGGCAACGGATTATCCCGGCCGAGCCGCCACCCGACGCGCCGCCCACCTGGCCCGGCTACCCGGACACCGATCTCGACCTGGCGGCCGTTCGTGCCCGATTGGTGTTGGCGCGGATCCTCGAGGGTCCGACGGCCCGGGCACGTGAGGAGTTGACCGAATTCACCCGGCTGCACCCTGGCGCAAAGGGCCGGTTGGGTGGGCCGCAGGTCGTCTACGCCGAAGGGCTGAAAAAACTGCTGGCCCAGAGTGCGACCTGGGCGGGCAAGCCGCCAAGTGCCGACTGGCCGACGTTCGCCGGCTCGTTTACCCGGAACCGGACGGACGCCCCGATGATCGACGTCGGCAAGGTGGCATGGCGCGTTCCGCTACGCAAGATCACCACAACGAACCCGGGCGACGCTGTACTGCCTAACGATCGCAAGGCCGTGTCGGCCGCGCGGCTGAGCTATCATCCGGTGGTCGTCGGCAATCTGGTGTTCGTCAACGATCACGGCCGGATCATGGCGTTGGATTTGCAGACGGGCCGCCCGGCGTGGGGTCAGGCGGAAGCGGCCATCTACCGCGACCAGCTCGACCGCGGCGCGGACGCGTTCGCCCACCCGCCGCACACACTCGGCACGCCGCGGTTCACGTCGACGGTCGCCGACGGCAAACTGTTTGTGCGGATGGGTGGTTCGGTCACGAGCTCGCCGCCGGCCGAGCCGATGTTCTCCTCGCCGTTTGCCTTGCAGTCGGGATATCTGGTGTGCCTGGATCTGGCGGCCGAGGGTCGGTTGCATTGGAAGATCAAGCCCGAGGACGGTTGGGCGTTTGAGGGTTCGCCGGTGGTCGACGGGCCGAACGTCTACGTGGGGATGCGTCGCAGCGACGCCCGCCCGCAGGCCTACGTGGGATGCTTCGACTCCCGAACCGGTCGCCGGCGTTGGCTCCGGTTCATCTGCGGCGCGGAGACACCGGCGCGGGGTTTCCTTCATCAAAGCACACACAACTTGCTCTCGCTCGAAGGCAGCACGCTCTACTACAACACGAATCTCGGGGCCGTCGCGGCGATCTCGGCCCGCGACGGCGAACTCAAGTGGGTCAGCCTCTATCCGCGCAGTCTCCGGGGCAGCTTGACGCAACTCGATCCGCATTGGGGGCGCGACCTGAATCCGTGCCTGTGCGACGGCGACACGCTGTTTGTGGCCCCGGCCGACAGCCCACGCATCTTTGCCGTCGACGCCGCCACAGGGATCATCCTCTGGGAGACCCGGCCGGCCGAGGCCGTCGGCGACGCCACGTACCTGCTGGGCACTACCGAGGAGCACTTGATCGCCTGCGGGCGGAAGCTCTATTGGATCGGCCTTCACGGCGAAGATCGGGGGCGGGTGAAGCACGTGTGGCCCGACGGTGCGGAGAAGCCCGGCTACGGCCGCGGCGTGATCGCTGGCGGCAGTGTGCTTTTTCCCACCCGCGAAAAGATCTACCTATTCGACGCGAAAACGGCCCGGCCGAAGAAGGTGATCGATCTGGCCGCCCATGGTGCCAGCGGCGGAAATCTGACCGTCAGCGGCGGGCGATTGCTAATCGCCACCGGCGACGAACTGATCGCGTTGGACCGGCACGCCGGTGTGGTGGAGCAGCCGGGGGGGGCAGATTTGGGATTTGGGATTGGGGATTGGGGATTGGGGATTGGGAGAACAGGCGTCAGGGGGCAGGGGGCAGGGCTTTGGTTCGAACCGTGGCTGGATGATCGGTTGAGCACCGCTTCATTGCAGGATGACTCCCAACCGAAAATACTGAACCCTGGCCCCCAGTCCCCAATCCCCAGTCCCCAGCCCCCAGTCCCCGACCCCAGCCCAAATCCCCCACTCCCAAATCCCATATCCCAAATCCCATATCCCAAATCCTAGCCATGCTCCAAGACGACGACGTTCAAGCCGTACAAACACTGAACGAGGCCTATCGGGCGATTACCGAACAGGTTGCTCGCGTGATCGTCGGGCAACAACAGGTGATCGAGGAACTGCTGATTGCGATGTTCGCCCGGGGGCATTGCCTGTTGATCGGCGTGCCGGGGCTGGCCAAGACGCTG
>JABMRB010000926.1 GCA_013202865.1 Candidatus Nealsoniibacteriota bacterium
ATTCTGAGCTGATTGTAATCGACGTAACCCCTTATTTCAAGCCGACTTAATGGTCGCCTCGACCAAGCTGAGGCCGTAGCTTCAAAATGCAAAGGGGGGGTAGAATTTGGTTCAACACGAATCCGAGTACCCTAACCCCCGCAAAGCACGAGGGCCTATACTGGTCGTCGTAGCCGGAGTCGCAAGAATTCGGACGTTTGCAGCCGAGTTTCTGAAGTCTTGCGACTTCAGCTACAACCGAATGATGTGGCCTAATTCCCTGCCGTATCCAGATACGGATCTTGGCCCATGCCGCGTTGCATTTTCTTGCGTTCCTTCTCGAAGTAGAGCAGCGAGCGGCGCTGGCGGAAGTGGCGACGCTCGACTTTTCGCTGGGCCTTGCGGAACGTGCGGATCAGATTGTCGAACGTGTCGTCGGACTGCTCGCCCAACTCCTCGAACTTCTTTGCCTTCTTAGGGCCCAGGCCGCCTTCGAGCAAGTCGTCGTCCAGGGCCAGGTATTGCCGATACGTGCCCGGGTCGCCTTGCCGGGCGCAACGGCCGCGGAGCTGCCAGTCGATCCGGCCGGCGTCGTGCATCTCGGTGCAGATCACGTGCAGGCCGCCGAGTTCATCCACGCCGTCGCCCAGCTTGATGTCGGTGCCGCGGCCGGCCATGTTCGTCGAAACCGTCACCTTACCGCGTAGCCCGGCCCGCTCGACGATCTCCGCTTCCTCGGCAATCTGGTTGGCGTTGAGCACCTGATGTTCGACCCCGCTGGCCTTCAATAGCTTGGAGAGGATCTCCGACTTGTCGATCGAGCGGGTGCCGATCAATACGGGCCGGTTCTGGGCGTGTAGCTCGCAGATCTCTTCAACGATCGCGGCCCACTTGGCGTCGGTCGTGCCGACGATCCGCTCGGGTAACCGCTGGCGGATGCACGGCCGGTTGGTCGGAATGGGCATCACGTGGCAGCGGTAGATCTTTCGCAATTCGCGGGCCGACGGCATCGCCGTGCCGGTCATCCCGCCCAGCTTGTCGTAGCGTTGAAAATAGTCCTGAATCGTAATCCGCGCAGCCTGCCCGGTGGCCACGGTCACCTCGACGCCGGCCATCGCCTCGACCGCCTGATGGATGCCCTCGCGCCATTTCCGCCCCTCGGCTAGCCGCCCGGTGAATTCGTCGACAATCACGATCTCGCCGTCGCGAATCACGTACTGGCGGTCGAGGTGGTACTCGCGACCGACCATGATCGCCCGCTCGAGATACTGGTAGATGTTCACCATGCCAACCGTGTCGAGATCCTCGGGCGTCGGCAACAGGCGTGCCTTGCGGCGGCCTTCGCGCGTGAGCTCGACTGAACGCTTCTCGTGATCGTATTCGTAGTCTTCGTCTTCCTCGAACTGCGGCACCACCTCCGAACACCACCGGTAGCACTCGGCCTCGATCCGCTGCTCCTCGGTGGGCATCGCGGCAATAATCAGCGGGGTGCGCGCTTCGTCGATGAGAATGCTGTCGGCCTCGTCGACCAGGGCGAAGTAGGGGTCTCGCTGCACCGGTTTCTCGTTGCTCGCGCCCTGTCCGGCTCGAAGCATCCCACCGAGCAGGTCGGTTTGCCCCTCGCCGATCCGTCGCAGTAGGAGCCGGTCGCGGAGAAAATCGAACCCGAACTCCTTGGCCGTGCCGTAGGTGACGTCGCAGGCGTAGGCTTTGCGTCGCTGCGGCTGCGACATTTGCGTCTCGACCACGCCGACGGTCATCCCCAGGGCCTTGTAGATCGGCGCCATCCAGTCGGCGTCGCGTCGGGCCAGGTAGTCGTTGACCGTGGCCAAATGGGCCCCTTTGCCGGAGAGGGCGTAGATGTACAGCGGCAAGGTGGCGGTGAGTGTCTTCCCCTCGCCGGTCTGCATCTCGACAATCGAACGGTTGAAGATCGCGATACCGCCGAGCAGTTGCACGTCGAAATGCCGCATGTTGATCGTCCGCCGGCCCGCTTCCCGAACCAGCGCATAGCCCTCGACCAGCAATCGCGACAGCGGCTCCCCGCTCTTGGCCCGGTATTGAAGCGAAAGGCTTCGCTTGCGGAGTTGCTCGTCGCTCAGTTCCTTGGTTTCCGGCTCCAGGGCCTCGATCTTAGGCAGCAGCGACTTCCAACGCATCAGCCGGACCCGATTTCGGGCCCCTGCATTGACGGGAATCTTCAGCGGTTGTTGTGGGATTATCTCGGTCACGACCAAATTATACGCCGAAAACTGTCCCGGAGAACGGGGGGTGGGCGATTGGCCCGTATTGCAGCGGCACAGAAGCAGTCAAGAGATCGCTATCTGGCCCGAGGCAGATCGGTGATATCTACCGTCTTACCCCGCATTTCCACGGCTGCCGGCTGCTCGGGGGACGAGTCCAAGACCGCGTCGGCCGCTGCCGGCTCCGATCGAGGCTGCAGGATGCGGATAACCCGCTCACGCCCCGCCAGGGGGCTGCCGGTGCGGGGCGTCATTGCCACGCGGCTGACCGCCGCGTCATCATCACCGGCAGTGTCCGTGTTGCCGCTGGACGCCATGGCGGCGAATGTCGCGGGCGGGGCGAGCGTTGGCGACGTCGGCGGCTTGGAATTCTGAAGCGAACTCTTCTCGTAGTGGTACTGCCCACCCGGCGGGTCGTAGGGACGTATGCCTCCGGGATTCGTCGTCGGCGGCGAGTAGATCGGCTGCGAGGGTCCCGGCTGGGAATTGCCGGGTATCGCGGTACCAGGCTGTTCTCGCCATGGCTGCCGGGCGGGTGTGAGTGGTTGATCGGTAATCGGCCTGGGAGCATTCAGATAGGCCGGATCGCCATTTTCACCGGAAACCGCTCCGGTGGCCGGCGGTGGGATCCTCGGACGGCCAAAAATAAACGGATCCTGTGCCTGCCGCCCACCGCGTGGACATCCGCACAGACCGATTGTGACACTCAGAAGCAGAAACGGTAGCAGCCGCTTCATCAGGCAGGCTCCTTTCCACCTTATCGAAAGCATACGCCCCCCGAAAGACGTGGCGACACTGCGCCCCCGGCGCAGAGTGGAGTAGGGTAGCGTTTTTCGCGACCGTGTCCAGACCGATTCTGGTCGATCGCCAGAAAATGACCCCAAACACCCCCAAACGCCCCCGGACCGAGCTCCGGGGGACAGACTCCGGCGGCAGTTACCGCAAACCTTGCCCGTCGACGAGCTATGTTTGTCTAGCGACCGTTCGGACCGCTCCGGTTGTGATTACTGTACGAATCCTGCGGACATACAAGAGGACGCCCCACGATGGCCGGTCACGAGAGAATCCGCGGCATCTTCACGCCGAACATGGTGCCGCTGGACGAGCAGGACAAAATCAACGAGCCCGAACTGCGGCGATACGTCGATTGGCTGATCGACCGTGGCGTCCACGGGTTGTATCCCAACGGCTCGACCGGCGAGTTCACGCGGTTCACACCCGAGGAGCGGCGGCGGATCGTGGCGATTATGGTCGACCAGACCGCCGGCCGGGTACCAATTCTGGCCGGCGCCGCCGAGGCCAACGTCCGTGAGACGCTCGCCGCCTGCGAATACTACGCGTCGCTGGGCGTCCGTGCGGTAGCGATCGTCGCCCCGTTCTACTACAAGCTCAGCCCGGACAACGTCTACGCCTATTTCAAAGAGATCGGCCGACACACGCCGGTCGACGTCACACTCTACAACATCCCCATGTTCGCCTCGCCGATCGACCTGCCGACGATCCAGCGGCTCAGCGAGGAGTGCGAGCGGATCGTGGCGATCAAGGATTCCTCGGGCGACGTTGCGGCGATGATCCGCATGATCGACGCAGTGCGGCCCAATCGCCCCGATTTCAGCTTCCTGACCGGTTGGGACGCCGTGTTGATGCCCATGCTACTGATCGGCTGCGACGGGGGCACCAACGCGTCCAGCGGTGTGGTGCCCGAGCTGACCCGAAAACTGTTCGACGCCACAGCGTCCCTCGCTGCCGGCGGCAC
>JABMRB010000927.1 GCA_013202865.1 Candidatus Nealsoniibacteriota bacterium
GAACAGGCACACCCGCCCGCCCATCAAGCAGGCGAACCCCAGCCACAAAGAGACCCGCATGTGCCGTCCAGCATCGCCGCGTGACTCAACAACCCGTGAGGAGTCTCCGTTTTAGGGGCGCTTTTCATGGCAGGGGAACGACACGGCGGCGCCCTCTGCGGCATTACGCCAAGACGGCGTTGGGGCCACGTCCGGCAGTTGCATTTCAGGGCTGAGAGCAGGGTCTCGGAAGCTATCCGGTTCTTTACCTTATTATGACGCGTTTCGGGAGACTCCTCACTCGCAGTAGAGCGAATCATTACAGCTTTGAGGGATTTGTGTCGATGTAACTCCCAGGGGGAGCAGGGATTCTCCCGGGAGGAGACATGGTGCAAGTGCGACTCAAAACCCGTCGCCTCAGCAAAGCGCCGAAAACGTGGCCGTGCCCGGTGTGCGGGAAGCGGGGTCGGCGGTACGCATTCCGCGAGCGGCAGGCGGTGGATGCGGAGTTGGGCCGGCCGGCCGTTGTCAAGGTTAGGGTGGGGTTGTACGCGGCGCGGTGCGAGTGCCAGAAGGTATTCGAGAGCTTTCATCCGGAACTGCCGAAGGGCTGGAAGTTCTCGCTCCGTGTTCGGGAGCTGGCCGTCAGCGGCGTGGTGCGGGACAAGCTGTCGGTGGAAGGCGTACGGGAACGGTTGCGAGAGGAGTTCGTGGTGCAGGTGTCCGAGGGGTGCGTGCACAAGTGGCTGGCGGAGGCCGGGGGGAAAAATCAGTCTTGAACGGGACTACTATCCGTGGGCTCGTCGGGTGGCGTCCGGGATCGTGGACATCGACGAGGTGTATGACTCGGCGGGCGGGATGATCCTGGTGACGGATCCGGTGACCGACATCATCCTCGACTTCCACCTGGCGGAGCACATCGACGAGGGCGTAGTGACGGCGTTCCTTCAATCGTTGTGCGGCGGCGGGTTGCCGGTGCGAGGAGCCAGCACCGACCGATCGAACCTGTACAGCGGCGGCAAACTGGCCGCGGTGTGGGAGGGCGTGGTTCATCAGCATTGCGTGTTCCACCTGCTCCAGGAGTCGAATCGCGACCTTGTGCGGGCGGCGGCGGCGGTCCGCAAGACGATCAAGAAGCTCCGGGCCCGCCGTCGTGGGCGACCGTGCAAACGAGGCCGTCCTCGCACGCAACGGCTCGACAAGCGGACGTTCGTTCATCAGCATCGATTCCTGTTCACACGGCGGCCCGATAATCTCTCCGACGATGACCGACAGCACTTGGCGACGATGACCGAGATCTCACCGGACCTCGCCGTCATCCGCCGGTTCACCGACCAGCTTCACGCACTACTGTCCCCTCAGCAGACGCCAGCGGCGGCGCGGCAACTCCGAGATCGGATGATGGCGACGCCGGAGTACCACGCCCATCCCCACTTGCTCCGTATCCTGCGGCGGCTGCACGGCGACAAGTTGGAACCCTTCATCGCCTACCTCAGCCTGCCGGGCTTGGAGCGCACCACCAATCACGTCGAACGCAAGAACCGTCGCTTCCGGCTGCTGCAGAAGACTCGCTACAAGCGCCGCAAGCTCAGCAGTATCGCCAACGCCATGAAGCTCGAACTGATGCACCAGAAGCACCGCTGGGAACAGGCACACCCGCCCGCCCATCAAGCAGGCGAACCCCAGCCACAAAGAGACCCGCATGTGCCGTCCAGCATCGCCGCGTGACTCAACAACCCGTGAGGAGTCTCCTATAACGGGGCTGATTTACGGAGTAGGCGCTGCGCTTTTACCCCGCCGCGCGCCGCACTTTTACTCCGCCCCCCACAGCTATCAGCCAGTCGCCACTGGCCCTCGTAGCGCAGTTCGGCAAAAACAGAATCAGCTCGTTCCATAGGAATGCTCCCGCGTGAACATGTTTGTCACCCGCCCAACATTCATAAGTATGTCCAGCGCTTCGCGCGCTGTCAAGGTTTCTTCATAGTACGGTTGCCAAGTATCAATTGTATCGTCGATCAATTCAGGTGTGATCCACGCAGGAGCGCCAGCGAGATAGTCGGGCCGTTCGCGCCACGTCGACGCGAGCCAGTTGCTCAAGCATCTTCTTACGGCTCTATCCGGTCCTTCACCTTATTATGACGCGCTTTGGGGCCGTTTTTCATGGCAGGGGAACGACACGGCGGCGCGCCGTGGCATTCCGCCAAGACGGTGTTGGCGACGGGCGCGGCTTGACAGTTCTTGGTGAGCAGTCGATAATGTACAAGTCATCTCCTCTCTAATGGCGCGGGTGGACGCCTGGCATTCTCCAAGTTTTAACGGGGATCGAATCATGGAACTCACGTCCATACGAATTAGGCATTTTCGAAGCATTGAGGACCAGACCATTGACTTTGACCGACTGAGCTTGTTGGTCGGGCCAAACAGCTCGGGGAAGTCAAACATCTTCCGAGCGATCGAATTTCCTTTTCGTGAGACGATTGACAAGGGACTCATCTATGACAACCTGTGTACGTGGCATCGAGATAAACAGGGGGCGCCGCGCCTCTCGATCTATATCGACTTGACATTCATCGGACAGGGAACTGATGAGTTTCGTCAGAGACTGGCTGCTCCGATTGCCGGCCCAGACGGAAGATTAGAGGTCTGCTTTAGGGCTGTGCGTTCCGGAACAGTATCCTACCACTGCAACGGCCAACTGCTCAATCCGGAAGGCGTCCTAGCGTTGAAGGAAGTAGTTCAACCCATCTTCGTGCCGCCAATCAGGGACCTGTCGCACGGGGGGCTCGAACCCTTCTTGGCATTGTTGGCAGGTGCTTTGAGGCGAGCCCGGGGCTCTACAATCGCAGTGGCACAGGACCAAGTCCGGAACATTCTGAGCACCAGAGCTGGGCAAGTGCTGCGGCCAGCGCAAGAGGAACTCGCGCGACATCTCCCGGGGTGCCATCTTGTTCCCGACGTCAGTCGCGTAGACTTGGACGATGCATACCATGGCGTTAGGATAAGTGTTGAAACACCGTCCGGTACTCCACTAGATGTCTCGAACCTTGGTACCGGGCATCAAAACATCCTAATAATGGCCTTGTTCAGGGCGTTCGCGCAGGGCCTTTCTGGTTCAATAATCTTCCTCATAGACGAGCCTGCATCGCACTTGCATCCAGCCGCCCTAGCAGCCCGTCCAAGAATTGCCGGGATTAGCATTGCGCTAAGTCCTATAGGATAGTATATTATCGCTCGTCCAGAGACGGAGGAAGGGATGAGCCGACAATTCAAGCCGTATGACCGGGACCAGCAATATCTCCTGCCGCCGTCGATGCGGGACTGGCTGCCGGCGGGCGACCTGGCATACTTCGTCGTCGACGTGGTGGAGGCACTGGACCTGAGTGCGGTCTACGCCTACTACGAACGCGACCAGAAAACGGGCCGGCCCAAGGCGGCGAGCGGCCAGCCGGCGTTCCATCCGAAGGTGATGGTGGCGCTCTTGCTGTATGCCTACGCGAACGGGACGCCAAGTTCGCGCCGGATCGCGAGGCTGTGCGAGCGGGACGTCGGATATCGGGTCACGTCGGCGGACCAGCAGCCGGACTTCCGGACGATCTCGGAGTTTCGCCGCATCCACCTGGCGGCGTTGCGGGAGTTGTTCGTGCAGGTGCTGCACCTGGCGCGCGAGGCGGGACTGGTGAAGCTGGGCCACGTGGCGCTGGAC
>JABMRB010000928.1 GCA_013202865.1 Candidatus Nealsoniibacteriota bacterium
ACTGCTCATAGCTCACTGCTCATAGCTCTAGATAGAAGAGAGAAATAAACCCATGGCCCTTGTCGAACTTCGCGGAGTTACGAAAGTCTATCGCAAAGGCGACCAGACGATCACGCCGCTCGATGGTGTCGATCTGGACATCGAGAAGAGCGATTTCCTTTCGCTGATGGGCGCCAGCGGCACGGGAAAGTCGACCTTCCTGAACCTGATCGCCGGAATCGACCGGCCCGATTCGGGTAGCGTCAAAGTGGCCGGCAGCGAGATCGCCGGACTGTCGCGCACCCGTCTTGCCCACTGGCGGGCAAGGAATATCGGCTACATCTTCCAGACGCACAATCTCATGCCGGTGCTGACCGCCTACGAGAACGTGGAACTGCCCCTGTTGCTGCTGCCCTTCTCTCGGGCCGAACGCCGCAAACGGGTCGAGATCGCGCTGGGGGCCGTCGGACTGTTGGACCGCATCGGCCACTACCCACGGCAACTCTCCGGCGGCGAGGAGCAACGCGTGGGGATCGCCCGGGCAATCGTCGCCGATCCGGCCGTGGTCGTCGCCGACGAACCGACCGGGAGCCTCGACGCCGATACGTCGGTCCAGATTCTCGGTCTGCTCGGGCGGCTCAACGAGCAACTCGGCACGACGCTGTTGATGGTTACGCACGACTCCGATGCCGCGGCAATCGCCAAGCGGCGACTGCGGCTCGATCACGGCCACCTGATCGAAGAAGAGCCGGCAAAGGTCAGTGTCCAGTATCGGGAGCCGGCGTGATGATAAAACTCGTCCCCTACTTGCTCAAGTCCTTATGGCGTCACCGGACGCGAACGCTGCTGACGCTCAGCGGCACGGCCGTCGGGCTGTTCGTCTTCTGTATCGTCGGGTCCGTCGGCGAAGGGCTCGACACGCTGCTCGGCCAGTTGGAATCGCAGCAATCGCTGATCGTCTTCCAGGCCCACAAGGTTTGCACCGCCACCAGCCGGCTCCCGCAAGACTACAGCGAGACAATCGCACAAGTGCCCGGTGTGCGCGACGTGGTGCCGATCCGGGTATTCACGAACAACTGCCGAGCAAGTCTCGACTCGGTCGTCTTCTACGGGGTGCCGCCGGAGAAAGTCAGGACGGCCCGCGACTTCAAGCTGCTCGAAGGCAGCCTCAAAGAGTTCGAGGCCCACCAGGATGCCGCGCTGGTGGGTCGGGCGGTGGCCGCCAGACGCAGTATCAGCATCGGAAAGAAGTTCTCGCTGGGTGAGCATACGGTGGTCGTCGCCGGCATCTACGCGTGTGCGTCGAATGCTGCTGAGGAGAGCTATATCTACACGCACCTCGACTTCCTCCAACGCGGCCGCGGAGACAATCAGGTGGGAACGGTCACGCAACTGGAGGTGCTGCTCGAGCCCGGTCAAGACGCCGACAAGCAAAGCCGGGCGATCGACGACGCGTTGCGCGGCGGGTCCGTAGAAACCGAGACCCGCTCCAAGGGCGCCTTCCAGGCCAAGAGCCTCGCCGATCTGACCGAACTGCTCGGCCTGATCCGCTACCTCGGCTATGCGTGCGTCGGCGTCGTGCTGATGCTGGTAACCACGACGACCGTCATGGCGGTCCAGGATCGCATCCGCGAACACGCCGTGCTGCAAACGCTCGGCTTCTCCACGGGGCGGGTCTTCGCGCTGGTGCTTGCCGAAAGTACAATCATCGGCACGCTCGGCGGCGTGCTCGGCGTGGGCCTCGCCATGGGGCTGCTTACCTACATGCCGCTTGCCATCGCGGCCGACGCCGTTGCCGTTGCCTTCACCCCGTCGCTGGATCTCGCCCTGCTGGGGCTTGGGCTCGGTGTGAGCATCGGCTTGCTGGCTGGGATCTTTCCCGGTTGGAAAGCGGCAACGGCCGAGATCGTCCCGGCCCTGCAATAGATAGTAAACCTTCCCGAATCACCGACGTCCACCTTACCACACGGAGCCGTACTGTGCCCGATGAAACACTTCGCCGACAGCTTTACGATTCGTTCAAGAACCGGGCGATGATCTACCACACGCTCTTCGAGGAGCTTTCTCGAGAAGTGGGGGCCGAGAAGGCCGAACAGATCATGGCCCGGGCGATCTACCAGCGGGGTGCCGAGAAGGGCAAGCAGAAGTACGCCCGATTCGGACCCGACAATCTGGCCGGTCTGAAAGAGGCATTCGTGGGCGGATTGCCCGACGAGGGACGCATGTTCCAGCCGGAGATCCTCCGCGACGACGCCGACGGACTCGACATCAAGTTCGGCGGCTGTCCCCTGCGAGAAGCCTGGCAGGAGGCCGATCTACCCGACGAGTTGGTTGCCACGCTCTGCCGGATAGCCGCCCGCGTCGACAACGGCACCTTCGAGGCCGCCGGGTTCGAGTTCACCGCCGACACCTGGCAACCCGGCAGCGAAGGATGTTGTTATCTACACATCCGCCCCGGCAAGCACTAACAACCCATTTAGCCCCGGGTGAATA
>JABMRB010000929.1 GCA_013202865.1 Candidatus Nealsoniibacteriota bacterium
CCCCCCCCCCCCCCCCCCCCCCCCCCCCCCCCCCTAGGGGTATCAGGTATCAGGTGTCAGGTGTCAGGTGTCAGCGCTGCGCAGAAGTTCTTGCACATTCTCCTTACTAAGAGCTGAAACCTGACTGCTGAAAGCTGATACCTGAAAACTAACTGCTGACTATCAATCACAACGCTACCTGTCCGGGGAACGGCGCCCGCAAGCCGTTGTCTCCCCAATCGAAACTCACGAGCCATTTGCCTGTGTCCTGCGAGATGGTCGGCGCTCGTCCCAATCCGCCCACGGCGAACGGATACTCGCGCTTGCTGTGGCGAAAGCCGAGCGACCGGAAGGCGTCGACCATGTCCACGTGCGACGACGTGAGAAAGACCTCGCGCCGAACGGGGTCTTCCCGGCAAATCGTCTCGAGCGTTGCCAGGATGCCTTGCGCCAACACGATCGGATCCTCGCCGTCGCACTGAGCCACTACCAGCCGCCGCGGCTGCTGATTGACCACGACGTATCCACCCGAGTCGTTGGCCATATCGATCTGGAAGACCCGATAACGGACGAACGGCAACTCGGTGTTGTATCGCCAGTTGAGATACTCGACGCCGGGGGCAAATCGAAACGCAAACGCGGTTTCCGCCGGCAACATCTCGGGCGAGAACCGCTGCCGCTCGGTCACCGTGACGCCGGGTGCTCCGTCGGCACGAACGCGGCGAATCCGCTCGGCCAAGTCGGTCCCCGGCAGAATCGACCGGAGGATCGCACCGGCAAGCCGCTTCCACCAGGCCGCGTCCGGGCGGAACTCGTATTTACGGTTGATCCGCAGCACGCGAATGCTCGGGTACCAGGTCCAGTTCTGCTGCCGCAGGATGCGGTGCGTGTCCGCGCTGCCGCCGAAGACCAGTCCGAAATCGCAACTCTTCAGCCAATGCAGCATTAGCAACCCGCCGGCCCCCGACTCGAAGGCCGCAAAGTTCGATCCGAACCCGAGTGTCATTCGCCGATCGCCCGCGGCAAATTCCATTCGCTCGACCCCCAGCACGCCGGCCACCTCGCCCGAGTCGCCGGTCGCCGTCAACAGCTCGCACCAGGGCGATCGGGCATAGTAATAGTCGACAAACTGCGGGTATCGCAGGCTATGATGTGTGCCGAGCTTCTGGGCGAAGCTTTCGAGCAACGCGGTATCGCCGGCTTGGTACTTGTCTATTTTCATGGAACGGGCCATACGAACGGGCAGCCCCCTAGGGTGCGCCATGCGGACACCCCGCAATATAGTGGGTGCAGTCGCTACCTGGGGCGGCAAATCGTATCCCGAACGAGCAGACGGCTCAAGGTCAGTTGAAACGTTCCTTTCTTGCTTTCCTCCTTTCTTTCCTTGCGTCTTTGCGTGATTCCTCTTTCTTAGGTGACTGCTCATGTCTCGCGCCAAGCCGCAAAGGGGGAAAGAAAGGTGGTACCGAGGCAGCTTCTCGGTATGATACACTCTGGCCCGACCGATGAGAAAACTGGCATGACCAAACTATCCGAGATCTATCGTACTTCGCTGGCGCTGCTGACCGATCTGTATCAGCTCACCATGGCCTATGGCTACTGGAAGCTCGGACGCGGCCGGCAGGAGGCCGCTTTTCACCTGTTCTTCCGCAACAACCCGTTCGGCGGTGGCTACGCCGTGGCCGCCGGGCTGGATTACGTCGTCGAGTACCTGCGCGACTTCCGGTTCGCGCCGGACGACGTCGAGTACCTGGCCGGTCTGCAAGGCAACGACGGGCGCCCGCTGTTCGAACGCGGGTTCCTCGACTTCCTGGGCGATTTGGAACTGCACGTCGACATCGATGCGATTGCCGAGGGAACCGTCGTCTTTCCCCACGAGCCGTTGGTTCGCGTTCGCGGCCCCATCTTGCAGTGCCAGATTCTCGAAACCGCCCTGCTGAACATCGTCAACTACCAGACGCTGATCGCCACCAAGGCCGCGCGGGTCTGTGCCGCGGCGGCAGGACAGTCGGTGCTGGAGTTCGGGCTGCGGCGAGCCCAGGGGATCGACGGGGGACTGGCGGCCAGCCGGGCGGCGCATATCGGCGGTTGTACGGCGACGTCGAACGTGCTGGCCGGCAAACTGTTCGGCATCCCCGTCCGCGGGACCCACGCACACAGTTGGGTGATGTCGTTCGACGACGAACTCTCGGCGCTGGAGGGCTACGCCCAAGCGATGCCCAACAACTGTGTCTTCCTCGTCGATACGTACGACACGCTCGACGGCGTGCGCAAGGCGATCCGCGTGGGCCGGCAGCTACGCGACGATGGGCATGAAATGGTCGGCGTTCGGCTCGATTCGGGCGATCTGGCCTACTTGAGCATCGAAGCCCGCAAGCTGCTCGACGAGGCGGGGTTCCCCGACGCGGCAATCGTGGCCAGCAACGACCTCGACGAGTACCTCATTGCCAGCCTAAAGGCCCAAGGGGCAACGATCGCGGTCTGGGGCGTGGGTACCAAGCTGGTCACCGGCAACGACCAGCCCGCGCTGGGAGGCGTCTATAAACTGGGCGCTACCAAGGCGGACGACGGCATCTGGCAGCCGAGGCTGAAGCTCTCCGAGCAAGCGATCAAGACCTCCACGCCGGGGATTCTCCAGGTCCGCAGATTCCGCAACGCCGACGGCACGGTCGCCGACATGATCTACAACGAATTGCAAGGCGTCGCCACCGAGCCCGCGATCGTCGACCCGCTCGACCCGACGCGCCGACGGACGATGGGCTCCGAAGCATGGGAGGATTTGCTCGTGCCCGTGCTTCGCGCCGGAGACCTCGTCTACGACCGCCCGCCGCTGGAGGCGATCCGCCAGCGGACCCAAGCACAACTGGCGACGTTTCACCCGGGCGTGCTTCGACACGACAACCCCCATCACTACCCGGTGGGCTTGGAAGAACGGCTCCACCAACTGAAGGCCGACTTGATACTCTCCGCGAGAGCAGAGTAGCCGTCTCGCGCCGCGAGACGAAGCCGTATCTCGCGGAGCGAGATGGCTACAAGACAAGAGGACGACGATGCAATTGATCAAAGTGGCCGCAGTGGCGTTGAATCAGACGCCGTTAGACTGGCAAGGAAACACCGAGAACATCACCTCGGCGATCGCCTCCGCTCGCGAGGCCTCGGCGAGTATCGTCTGCCTGCCGGAGCTTTGTATTACCGGCTACGGCTGTGAGGACGCCTTCCTCTCGGCCGACGTGCAGCGGCGTGCGTATCGGGCGCTCAAAGAGATCGCCCCGCACACCAAAGGCATCGTGGTTTCGGTCGGGTTGCCGTGCCTGCATCGGGCCGCGCTGTACAACTGCGCGTGCCTGATCGCCGACGGGCAAATTCTCGGCTTCGTCGCCAAACAGAACCTTGCCGGCGACGGCATCCACTACGAACCCCGCTGGTTCAAGCCCTGGCCGCAAGGGCAGGCGGCAGAGATCGAACTCGGCGGCGAGAAGTTTCCGCTGGGCGACCTGATGTTCGATTGCGGCGGCGTACGCCTCGGGTTCGAGATCTGCGAAGACGCCTGGACGCCCCGGCGCCCCGGCGGCGATCTGGCCCTCTCGGCCGTGGACGTGATCCTCAACCCGAGCGCCAGCCACTTCGCCTTCGATAAACAGGCGACGCGCCGGCGGCTCGTGCTGGAAGGCTCCCGCGCGTTCGGCGTCAGCTACGTCTACGCCAACCTGCTTGGCAACGAGGCCGGGCGGGTGATCTACGACGGCGGGACGCTGATCGCAACCGGCGGCGAACTGCTCGCGCAAGGCGACCGATTCTCATTCGCAGACCACGTCGTCACCACGGCGATCATCGATCTCGATGCGACGCGGATGCAACGGGCGCGCTCGGCGAGCTACCAGCCGGGCGAACAGGAGCACGCCCCGCAATGCGTGACGCACCCGCTGACTTTTCCGGACGTGGCCCCGCAGGCGTCGGATGCCTCGCCCGCCGTGTGGGAGACCGGTCCCCGTGTGAAGGAGGAAGAGTTCGGCCGGGCCGTCGCGCTGGGGCTGTTCGATTACCTCCGCAAGAGCCGCTGCCGGGGGTTCGTCGTCTCGCTTAGCGGCGGTGCCGACTCCTCGGGCGTTGCCGTGCTCGTGTCGCTGATGGTCCGCCTCGGACTGGCCGAATTGGGACGCGATGGATTGCTCCGCAAGCTGGCCCATATCGACGGCCTGAAACGGGCCGATAGCCAGCAGGACACCGTCAGACAACTCCTGACGTGCATCTACCAATCGACCCGCAACAGCTCCGACACCACGCGCGGCGCCGCCCGAACGCTCGCCGAAGCGATCGGGGCCGAGTTCCACGAGTTTGACGTCGACCCGATCGTCCGGGCGTATCTCGAGCTGGGCGCCGGTGCGATCGGCAGAGAACTCACCTGGCAGCAGGATGACATCGCCCTGCAAAACATCCAAGCCCGGGCCCGGGGCCCGTCGGTCTGGCTGCTGGCGAACTTGCGTGGGGCGTTGCTGCTGGCGACCAGCAATCGCTCGGAAGCGGCCGTCGGCTACGCGACGATGGACGGCGACACGTGCGGGAGCCTCTCGCCGATCGCCGGGATCGACAAGGCGTTCCTGCGGCAGTGGCTCGCTTGGATGCACGCCGAAGGCCCGGCCGGCATGGGAAATCTGCCGGCGTTGGAACTGGTCATCCGGCAGCAGCCGACCGCCGAGTTGCGGCCGCTGCAAACGGGCCAGACCGACGAGCAGGATCTGATGCCCTACGACCTGTTGGACGCCATCGAACGCGCAGCCATCCGCGACAAGCACGGGCCGATCGAGGTATTTCGGCTGATGCGCGTGCAGTTCCCCGACTACACGGCCGAACAGCTCACCACGTGGGTCGAACGGTTCTTCCAGCTCTGGGCCCGCAACCAGTGGAAACGGGAACGTTACGCCCCCTCGTTCCATCTCGACGACGAGAACCTGGACCCCAAGACCTGGTGTCGCTTCCCGATCCTCTCCGGCGGCTTTCGCACGGAGCTAAAAGAGTTGCGGGACACTGGCGGTCTTTAGGATCGTTCGAGAAATTGCTGTCGAAATGCCGGGCCGAACTCCACGGCCAGTCCACTCGATCGTCCTGGAGTAGCCGCCCAATCGGCCGCGCACAAGCTTCTTCAATTGCACGCTCGGCTTCTGCTTCCATTGTCTCGTGAAGTGGCTCAGTCGCCCCGGCTCGCGAAACCAGACGATCGCATGAACGTGGTCGGGCATGCCCACGAAACCGCAACAGGTTCCCTCGTGGGTGGCCAACTCGG
>JABMRB010000930.1 GCA_013202865.1 Candidatus Nealsoniibacteriota bacterium
ACCTGCTAGCAGATACGCATCGCCAGCAAACAGCCGGGATTCTCCCGCCAATGTTTACGAAAGCCAATACCAAAAACACGCTTTATTGCAGCGTCTAAAGGGCCAGCGGGAATTGCTGTAGTTGCGCCCAGATTCTTCGACAGGCGCGTTCGAGCGCGTCGGCATTGTGCGGAGTGGTTTCATGTTCTGGGACTATGCAGTCAAACGCGAGACGCGATTCCCAATTCGAGAGAATGAGCCTGCACTCTGAGAACGGCTCGACGGCGAGCCTTATCTGTCGATAGTTGTGCGAAACGTGTTGATCAAAGCCAAGGATGAAATCGGCATCCAGTTTGGCCTGATTCCATTCGACGATTTGATCCAGCGTCAGATCAGCATCACAGCCCCACGCCAATACGCCATTGAATCTGACGTCAGGGCCGAAAAACGTATCGTAGAACGTACGAACTAGTCCGTGCCGATCTCTCTTGTCGAATGAGCAGGAAATCGCTGTGTATGGTGGCATGTGTCAGATGCACAATTCTGTTGGTAGACCGTTCAGCCTAAAGCACTTCCCAGTCTCCTGATTCTCGCCAAACAAGTCCTTTGGTGTCAAGGGGTTCGCAATCCGCTCCCGGGATCAGTGGACGTGCCACACCGCAATTCCAATCGCCATGGCCGCAATCTCTTAACCCAGAGTCGTGTTTTCGGGCCGATCCTCAAGATCCCGGGAGTTTTCGGGGTTGAATCGCTTGCAATCGTCGCGATCCCCGTTATGCTCAGGGTCTTGCCGTTTCGATAACGTTCCCGTAATTCAGGAGTATCGATCATGAAGAAGCAAACTCTGTTCGCCGCACTCGTCGTCTCGATCACCGCCTTGCTGGCCGCCGCTGCGGAAGCGGCTGCACCGGTGAAGGTCTTCATCCTTGCCGGCCAGTCGAACATGGAGGGCAAGGCCGTGAACACACTGCTGGACCACCAGGCGACGGACGCCAAGACCAAGGATCTTTTTGCCCACTTGCGCGACGGCGACAAGTGGGCGGCCCGCGACGATGTGTTCATCAAGTTCCTCGGCCGCAAAGGCCCGTTGACGATCGGCTACGGGTCGCCCGGCCGTACCGGCGCGGAATTGGAGTTCGGCCACATGATGGGCGAACACTTCGACGAGCCGGTCCTGCTGATCAAGGCGGCCTGGGGTGGGCATTCGCTGTTCAAACTATTCCGCTCCCCTTCGGCCGGGCTGCCCAGCGATGAGCGACTCCAGGCCGAGCTCGAAGACGCACAGAAACGGGTCAAGGCCGCCAACGAGAAGAATAGCAAGAACGACCCACTGCCGACGCTCGACGACATCAAGAGCCCGTACGGCTCATCCTACCGCAACATGCTGGCCGAGGTGAAGGACGTCTTCGATAACTACGAAACCTTGTTCCCGGAACTCAAGGGGACGAAGCTGGAAGTGGCCGGGTTTGCCTGGTTCCAGGGCTTCAACGACCAGTGGGGCGACGCGCCGGGCGAGTACGAGTCGAACATGAAGCACTTCATCAAGGACGTGCGCAAGGACCTCGAGGCCCCGAATCTGCCCTTCGTGATTGCCGCGATCGGCACCAACGGATCGAAGCCGGCGGGGGGCGGCGGGCTGGAGGTGCGCACGGCGCAGATGGCAATGAACGACGTGCCGGAGTTCAAAGGCAACGTCCGAACGTTCCGCACCGATTTGCTGGTCGACAAAGAGGCCGAACGCTTGATCGACGGCTGGCAGAACCACGTCGAGGAGTGGAAAAAGGTCGGCTCGGATCGGCCGTACCACTACCTCGGCAGCGCGATCTGGTACACCCGTATCGGCCACGCGATGGGCGAGTCGATGCTGGAGTTGATGAAGTAGTAGTGCTGCCGTGCAAGGTCGACGTGGTGTCGGGTGGAGACCGGTTTTCAGTTTTCAGTTCACAGTTTTCAGATCACTGATAACTGAGAACTGATTACTGATGACCTCTCTACATAAGTAGAATCGCCACCCCGCTTCGCGTGGATTCAATCCCTGCACTGTAAAAACTGGACGCTTGCGGATTCGTCGTACCAAGGAGATCAAGCAACATGCCGACCATATCTTCCAATAAGGCGGGCTTTCGACGGTGTGTCCTGCTGTTTGCCGTCGCGGCAGCGCTACAACTTGTCGTGCCGGCGGCCGGGGCCGACAACGCGACGCCGGGCCCTAACGTTCATCTCCGCGGAAGCATCGACAACGCGCGCGTGCAATTCGCCGAGAAGAAGACCGGACACGTCGCGTTCATCGGAGGCTCGATCACGGAGATGAACGGCTACCGGCCGATGGTCTGCGAGATCCTCCAGCGACGGTTTCCCGACACGAACTTCACGTTCACCGACGCCGGCATCTCTTCGACCTGCTCGACGACCGGTGCATTTCGTCTTGAGACGGACGTGCTGGCCGCCGGCCCGGTCGATCTGTTCTTCATCGAATTCGCCGTCAACGACGATCAGGACGCGGCCCACGCGCGGCGCGAGTGCGTCCGCGCCATGGAGGGCCTCATCCGTCACACGCGGCGGCACAACCCGCATGCCGATATCGTGATCACCTACTTCTGCAACCCGGGCATGGTCGAGACGATTCAGGCCGGCAACACGCCCACGTCGATCGACGGCCATGAGGCGGTAGCCCGGCATTACGGCGTCTCGACGATCAACCTGGCCGGCGAAGTAGCCCGGCAGATCACGGCCGGCGAACTGACCTGGAAGCAGTTCGGCGGCACGCACCCGGCCCCGCCCGGCAACGCGCTGTGCGCCGGGATGATCGACTCTTTGATGAGCACCGCCTGGAGTGGCCCCTTGGCGCCGGACGCGAAGAAGGTGCCCCATCCGGTCCCGAAAGCGCCGCTCGACGCCGGCCACTACGGCAACGGCCGATTCGTCGACCCGGGCGACGCAAAGATCCAAGACCCCTGGAAAATCCATACGCCGCCATGGAAAGAACTCCCGGGCAGTTGCCGCAGCCGGTTTGTCGACGCGCGGATGCTCTGTGCCGATCGGGCGGGCGCCGAGTTGACGCTCGCATTCGACGGCACCGCGGTCGGGGCCTACGTGTTGGCCGGCCCGGATGCCGGAACGGTCGAGGCGAGCATCGACGGCGGCCCGGTCAAGAGAATCGACCTATACCACCGCTTCAGCCGCGGCCTGCACTATCCGCGCACCGTGATGTTCGCCGTCGATCTGAAGCCGGGCAGCCACACCTTGCGGCTGCGCATCAGCGACGAGAAAAACCAATCGAGCCGCGGCCATGCGGTGCGGATCTTGCAGTTCGCGGTGAATTGAGGTCAACGGCTCACTTCTCGCCCAACATCTTCGCGACGGTCGGTTCCATGGCCTCGGGCAACTCGGCGAAGTTCTTGAGAATCTTCAGGCCGTCCGCCTGACTCTTTTCCGGATGGAACTGCGTGGCGAAGAGGTTGCCTCGCCAGATCATCGAGCAGAAATCTCCACCGTAGTCGGTCGTCGTGGCCACGACCGCGTCGTCCTTCGGCGCAACGTAGTAGGAATGCACGAAGTAGAAATGCGTCCCGTCTTCAATTCCTTCGAGGATCGGCGGGCGGTGGACAATTTGAAGCTGGTTCCAGCCCATGTGCGGAACCGAATACTCCGACGGAAGTTCGAAGCGGACGACCTCGCCGGGCAGTACGCCGAACCCTTGGTGCTCACCGTGCTCGTAGCCGACGTCGAACAGTAGTTGCAGCCCCAGGCAGATCCCCAGGAAAGGTTTGTCGGCACGGATCGCTTCGAGCACCGGTTCGAGTAGCTCCCGCTGCCGCAGTTCGGCCATGGCGTCCTCGAACGCCCCGACGCCGGGCAGGACCACCTTCTCAGAAGCGGCCACCCGGGCCGGATCGCTGGTGACCACCGCCTCATGGCCGACCTTTTCGAATCCCTTCTGCACGCTGCGAAGGTTTCCCATTCCGTAGTCGATGATGGAGATCATGGGGGGAGGAGTGGATAGTGGATGGTGGGTAGTGGATAGTGTTGGGATTGGAGGCCGTACTGTGAGACTTGAGTATCCCCTAAATGGGACCGACTGGCAAGGGGTAAGGTTCACGGCAAACCGATAGCCGGCCGCGCAACGCGTCGCGG
>JABMRB010000931.1 GCA_013202865.1 Candidatus Nealsoniibacteriota bacterium
ATCTGGATGTAGCCGTCGCCCCGGCACGCCGGACACCGGCCGCCGTCGACGTTGAAGCTGAAGTACCCGGCCGAGTAGTTGCGCGTCCGCGCCTCGATCGTGTTGGCGAACACCGCGCGAATCTCGTCGAACGCCTTCAAGTACGTGACCGGATTGCTCCGCGGCGAGCGGCCGACCGGGCTCTGGTCGATCATGATCACGTCGTCGATCTGCCCGTCGCCGAAAACGTCCTCGAAATCGTACGGCTTCGGCGCGTCCTTGCGCAGCCGGCGGCACAGGGCCGGGTAGAGCGTGTCCTGCACCAGCGTGCTTTTACCCGACCCGCTCACACCGGTCACCAGACAAAGCACCCCGAGCGGAAACTCGACCGTCACGTTGCGGAGGTTATTGCCTCGCGCCCCGGCCAGCCGGATCCAGCCGTGAGCGGGCGGCCGCCGGCGCCCGTTGGTGCCCACGCCCCGACGCCCGGCCAGATAATCGCCGGTGAGGCTCTCCGCCGACGCCTCCATCTCCTCGGGCGTACCCTGGAAGACGACCCGCCCGCCACGTTCACCGGCCCCGGGCCCGATCTCGACGACCTGATCGGCCGCCCGGATGATCGCTTCCTCGTGCTCGACGACGACCACCGTGTTGTCGCGGGCGCGGAGGTCGGCGATGGCCTCGATCAGCCGGTCGATGTCGCGGGGGTGCAGTCCGATCGACGGCTCGTCGAGCACGTAGAGCATGTTGACCAGGCTCGATCCCAGTGCGGAAGTCAGCGCCACGCGTCGCGCTTCGCCGCCGCTGAGCGTTCGCAGCGTGCGGTCCAGCGTGAGGTAACCCAACCCGACCGCCTCGATGTACGCCAGCCGATTGCGAACCTGCTCGAGCATCGTTCGGCCGACGTCGCGTTGCCAGTCAGTCAGTTCCAGGTTGCGAAAGAACTCGGCCGCGTCGCAGATCTTCATCGCCGAGATTTCGGCCATGTTCCGGCCGCCGATCCGCGTGGCCAGCGCCTCCGGTCGCAGCCGGGCGCCATGGCAGGCGGGGCACGGGCGGTAGCTTCGCCATCGGCTCAGGAACACGCGAATGTGCATCTTGTACTTCCGCCGCGCGAGCCACGCGAAGAAGCCGTCCAAGCCGCCAAAATCCTGCTCCGGTACGCCGCGCGCGATCAGGTCGACGTGCTGCGGTTCGAGCTGCGAGAAAGGCACGTCGACCGGCAGATCGTAGAATTCGGCCAGTTCGAGCAACTCCTCGAGTTCGTGGGCGTAGGCCGGGCTGTTCCACGGCGCAATGGCCCCGCCGCGGATCGACTTACCCGGGTCGGGAACGACCAGGTCCATGTCGATCCCGATCACATTGCCGAACCCTTCACACTCCGGGCACGCCCCCAACGGACTGTTGAAGCTGTACAACCGCGGCTCCGGCTCGGGATACTCCGTCTCGCAATCCTCGCAACCCAACTGCATGCTGAACCCGATCCGCCGCCAACTCTTCCCGTCGATCGTGCATACACTCCCTCTCGCTGCGGGAGCGGGCTGAGGTGAGGGCGAATCCGTGTCGGCATTCCCTTCCTCATGATCAACACTCGCGTCATCCTCCGCCACCAACGCGTAACACCGGCCGCGCCCCTTGGCGAACGCCGTTTCGAGCGAATCGCGGACCCGCTCGTCGGACGCGCTGCCGGCGGCCAGCCGGTCGACGATGACGTAGACGCCGCCGTTGGAAGTAGCGTCGTCCGGCGAAGGCTTCGGCAGCGGCTCCTCGGCCAGATTCACGGTCCGGTCGCCGGCGATCACGCGGACGAACCCGTCTTCCCGCAGCCCGGCCGCGGCCTGATCGAGATGGTTCCCCTCGACCAACTCCAATCGAAAGGCGACCATGTAGCGGGTGCCCTTCGGCATCGCAGCGAGCACCTCGGCCGTGCTCTGCGGCGAATCGCGATGGACTTCATGGCCGCACTGCTGGCAGAAGACCTGTCCGATCTTAGCCAGCAGCAGCCGCAGGTAGTCGCTTGTTTCGGTGGCCGTGCCGACGGTCGACCGGCTCGACCGGGTTGCGTTCTTCCCGGTCACGGCGATGGCGGGCGGGATGCCGTCGATCCGTTCGGCGTCGGGCTTCTCGAGCCGCTGCAGAAACTGCCGCGTGTAGGCCGAGAAGCTCTCGATATAGCGGCGTTGCCCTTCGGCATAGAGCGTATCGAGCGCCAGGCTAGTCTTACCGCTCCCGCTCAGCCCACAGAAGACGATCAGCCGATGATGCGGCAGGTCGAGGTCGATCTCTTTGAGGTTATGCACGGCGACCCCCCGCAGCGCAATCCGGCCCATAGCACTCATAGATTCCCCCGCAACGGTATTTTGATATCATGCCAAACTACCATGCTACCGCGCCGGTGAGTTGGGGGCAAGGGTTCGGCGGGTGGGGGCGGCGATGATTGCAGACTCTCTGGCGACCAAGACTTTACGCCGAAGGCGTTTCACATCGTAGCCCAGGGTAAGCGTAGCGGCGTAGCCGCGGAGCGCCACCCTGGGTCCGGTAAGCCCCCCCAGACCCAACCCTGAAAGGGTTGCACCGTCGGCGAGCCTGTGTAGAACCCTCCCAGGGTTCGCCTACTCCCTTCCGCCCTCTCCCCGGGGTGCGCTGCGCGAGTCCGGGCTATGTTGGTCGGACCCCTTCGGGGTCGTTCTGGGGCATTGCGGACGATGGTGGGTGTCACCGGCTGCTTGCCAGCCAGTGCCTGTCGGTGTACAATCAAATTCGCGTCCGGGGCCACGCTGTGCCCTCGGAGTTCTGCGACAACCAGAAGTGACCGCGTGGGACGGTATCTCCAACTGGCCCCAACACTGGCTGGCAAGCAGCCAGTGCCACCCGACCGTTGCACCAGAACAATAAGGGCGAGTGGAGAAATGCACGCTTCAGAGTCAAGGCGAATCATTCACGAGACCTCGATTCCCGTAGACGGACAACGGGAAGCGTATGAGTACACGTTTCCGATCCTCGACGTGCCAACCGAAGTGGACGATGAATGGCGCACCTGGATTGAACCGTTGGTAGGGCTCGATGTGAACGGTATCCGCGACTCCGTTCGCCGACGGTTTGACAAAGGCGGAACGCAATTCACAGTCCTTCGAGATAGAGTCCTGGAGTACGTGCCATTCGCTTTTCTCGTATTTCGCGGCACCCCGTTGTTGTGGCTCCAGCGTTTGGGTGGTGAGCGTCGCGACTTTATCTACCTCCCACCTGAGACGAATTGCGAAGAAGTTCGCGCACGACTTGAGCAATATGCGTTAGATTCGCCTGAACCCGCCACAGATCTCTTCGCAAATTTCGGGGGAATGGGGGAACGTTATCCGTGGGAGGCGGTCGAGTTTGCAGGACGGAAGTCGAACGGCAAGACGGTCATTCCCGAAGCGAAAGTCAGTTTTTTCGCCGGATTGGAATACTGCACGGAGTTGGAAATCCAAGAGCGACTTCACGAAGTGAAACGGTGGCTGGGCGGTATTACCATCTTAGGGGGCGGCGATGGCATCGAATGGCATCTGGGAAAGGATGGATCCGTCTGTGAGTATACAAGTGGTGATACTGGCGTTGCGTGCCAATTCGATTCCCTTCCTGACATGATCGCGGCGCTGCTGGACTGCGATCCGGATGCGGAGCTTCTTGGTCGAACTTATGAGGGGACCCTCGGGCCCATCACACACCCAGACGAGGATGACACCGAAGGCAACCGTGGCGGGTTTACGGCGCGTCTGTGGTGAAGTCGCCAACGGATACCGGTCGCTAGCAAACGATCACCCCGCCAACACCCCCCGCACGTAACCGACCGACTCGGAATCCTCCATCTCCAGCGTGAAGTCGATCGCCCGGACTTGCCTCGTGTCGCCGCCGCCGTTGGGGGTTCTTGAAGTAGACACACGAGTCCTCAGTTTCAAATTCCAAATCCCAAATCTGAAATCTGAAATCCCAAATCCCCCCCATAGCCCCCCCCGCCGATCCGCGGTAGAATACTCTGCTTGTATCAACTGCCCCGCAATTTCTCGGAGTTCACGCGATGGACTTGTTCAGCGACCCGTTCCGCCTCTGCCTGGCCTTGGGGCCGGTGGTGGTCTACGTGCTGCTGCTCGGTGCGCTGAACTTGTCGCGCCGGCCGTTGCTGGTCTCCGGCACCCGGGACGCGGCCGCCTTGGGGTTGGCCGTCTCGGGGTTCGTGATTATCGGGCCGATCGAGCTGTTCTTCCCGCAGGCCGCCGCCGCTACGTTTGGCACGTTCGTCTGGGTCCTGCTGCTGACGTTCTATGCGTTGTGTGTGCTGATGGTGTTGCTGCTGTTGCGGCCCCGGCTGATCATCTACAACGTCTCGGCCGACCAGTTGCGTCCGATCCTGGCCGAGTTGGTCGAGGACCTCGACCCCGACGCCCGCTGGGCCGGCGACACCCTCGTGCTGCCCGGGCTGGGGATCCAGTTGCACGTCGACAACGCCGCGCCGATCCGCACCGTGTCGTTGAACTCGGTCGGTTCGCGGCAGAACTACCTCGGCTGGCGACGGCTGGAACTAGCCTTGCGAACTGCTCTGGAAGAAGTCGACGTCGTGCGAAACCCCCGCAGCCTCCTGCTGCTCGGCACCGCAGGCGCAATCGCCACCCTACTCGTGGTCGTCATCTACAAGCATCCCGACGCCGTCGCCCAAGCCATGCTCGACATCGGCCAGGCACTTCAGAAGATGGTGCGGGGGAAATGACGAAGCACGAATGACGAATGACGAAGGGTTTTTTCGTCATTCGTCATTCGTCATTGTTCTGAATACCACCCGATACGCCTGGTGTCCGTCGGCCAATTGCTGGGGGTAGAGCCGGGCGATCTCCTCGCGGAGTAGGTCGGCCGTTTTGAAGCCGTCGGGCCGGGCGTCCTCGTCGGTCAGGGCGTCGAGTTGCACCTCGTCGACCGCTTCGATGCGGATATACCCGATGCCGGGGATGTAGCTCCGCTGTCCGGCACGCATCCGCCGATACTTCCACAGCCGGATCGTCTGCGTCTTCTCCCCGCTACGAATCGCCGACAGGAACTTTTTCTTGAACAAGAGCATCGCCATAGTCTAGCCGGTCGGGCACCGTTTCGTCAAGGAGTGGGGAGTGGAGAGTGGAGAGTGGAGAGTGTTTTGGAAACGCCCCCGACTGCGTTCGGGGGGGTAGGTTTAGAACTCGTATAGGAATTTTACTTCCCGATTCGGCTACGAGCAGTGAGCAGTGAGCAGTGAGCGATGAGCAGTGAGAAGTCAGGAGTGAGAAAGCCCGTTACTCATAGCTCATAGCTCATAGCTCATAGCTCATAGCTCATAGCTCATAGCTCATAGCTAAAAGCTCAAA
>JABMRB010000932.1 GCA_013202865.1 Candidatus Nealsoniibacteriota bacterium
CACGAATGACGAATGACGAAGTAAGAAAAGACCTTTCGTCATTCGTCATTCGTGCTTCGTCATTTCCCCCGACACGTTTTGCCCCTTGTAAACCGCCCCATGTCCCCCGCCGATCCCATCATCCGACGCCTGGACGCTGCACGCCAGAAGTGGTGGCTGTTTACGCTGCTGAGCACTACGGCCGCGGGCGTGTGTGTCTCGTTGGCGCTGATGCTGGTGTTTCTGTTGGGCGACGCTTACGTGCAGTTCTCGCAGCCCATGCTGGCGGTAATGTTGGCGATCTGGCTGACGGTGACCGTGGCGCTGGTCGTGCTGACCGTTCGTCGACTGACGCGCAACCAGCGGGGCTTGGAGGCGACCGCTCGACGCGTTGAAGCAGAATTTCCCGAGCTGGGCAGCAACCTGATCAACGCGGTGCAACTCTCCGAAGACACCGATCCCGATGGCAAGGCGTTTCGTGCCGCGGCGATCAATCAAGCGGTCGCGGAGATTGGGCACGTGCGATTCGACCGCGCGGCGGCCAAGGAGTCTCGCTGGCGCCGGTTCCGCCATTGCATGCAGACGCCCCGCGATCTGGTGGAATCGTCCGCAGTGCTCGGGCTGCTGATTGCGGTTGCGGTGGTCTGTCAGATGCTGATCCCCAATCTGGGCTCCGCTGCCAACCGGTTGATGACGCCCTGGAAGTTCGTCGCCTCGGTCGGCGAGGTCAAGTTGGAGGTCGCGCCGGGCAACACGCAAGTGATGCTCGGCGAGAGCGTTCACGTCGTGGCAACGGTTCTTAACCCGGCCGCGGAGCCCCGCAAGGCCACGATCTTCATCACCCACGAAGGCCAAGAGGAGATCGCCCTGCCAATGGCCGCCGGCGAAAAGGTCGCCACGGAGATCGAGCAGGACGGTGAGACGCGGAAAGAGCCTCGCCGCCGCTACAAGTTCTCGATTTCCTCGATCATTAAGCCGCTGAGATACCGCGTGGAGATCGGCGACTCGCAGACGGAGCGGTTCCAGGTCGAGGTCTGCGAGAAACCGACGATCGAGAACGTGGAGGTGACCTACCGCTACCCGCCCTACATGCACCGCGAGCCGGAGACGTTTGCCCAGGCGACCGCCGACCTGGAGGCCCCGCAATACACGGTCGCCGATCTGCACGTCCGCACGTCCGGCGCCGTAACCGCCGGCTACGCGCAGATGCAGCAGTTCCGTTTCACGGGTGAAGTGCGTCAGGGCGGGCGGCTGCTGGTGATCGAAGACATGCACCTCTTGGACGACGGCACCTTCACGATCCACATCAATAGCAGCGCCGACCACACCGACCCCGACCCGCGAGTGAATCGCATCCACGTACTGCCGGACCGACCGCCCTCGGTCCAGTTGCGTAAGCCGGCCCGGCAGAGCACGTCGCTGCCGGGGGCCGAGTTGCCCGTGGTCATTCACGCCGCCGACGCCAACGGCTTGGGCCGCGTGTGGCTCGAAACAAAGGTCGTTGATACCGCAACGCAAGACGATCCGTCGGAAGAAGCCGGCAGCGATGCCGACCGCTCGGCACCAACCGCCACGGCCGACACGCCCGAGTGGACCGAGTTCGAGGATGATACGGCCACGACGATCAACCACTCGTTGCCGCTCGACCAGCAACGGATCGCCGCCGGCCAGACCGTGCTGATCCGCGCCTTGGCTCGAGATCGGGCCAGCTACTCGGACTTCGGCCGCGACCTCTCGCCGCAAGTGACCGCCACGCCATGGCATCGCGTGCGACTCGTCGCCGCAGAGGAGCATTCGGCCGACGCCCTTCAGCAGATCGACGCGCTGCGCACCAGCCTATGGAAGATACTCGAAAAGCAACTCCGAGGACGCGTCTTCGCCGGTGAGATCGTCCGGCGGCAGCAGCTTGCCGAGCAGACGGCGCTGGCCGGCGAGGTCCGCGTGCAGCAGGTCGCCGTGCAGAAGGATTCGATTACGCTAGTCAAGTCGATCGGCCCGGACGATTGCCGCCCGCGCCAGGACGTGAAACGGGCGCTCAGCGGGCTGGCCTTCGGCGAGATGCTCGAAGCGGTCGGCAAGTGCGACGCGCTGGCGAAGATCGACACGGTCGAAGGTTTCGACGGCAAGGTGCCCGAGTTGACCGCCTCGCAGGACCGAATCATCGCAGCGCTGCGCAAGCTGCTCGACGTAGCCCGGGTGGCACAGAGCGACGTGCTGGCCGAGATGCAGAACCGGCCCGGCGGCGACCTGCCCGAGGAAGCTCAGCAGGCCGCCAAGGATCTGGCCGAGCGGCTCGACCAAGCTATGGAGCAGCAGAAGAAAGTGGTCGAGGCGGCGGAGAATCTGGCCAAGGCGACCGTCGAGGATTTCAGCGAGAAGAAGCAGCAGTTGCTCGAAGCGCTGGCCGCCGCGGAGGACGACTGGTCGAAGTTCATGACCGAATTGAACACCGACCTGAGCAAACTGCCCGAGCAGGACTTCGCCAATCCGTCGTTGTTGAAAGAATTGGTCGAGATTCAGACCGAGATCAAGATGGCCGAGGACGCCCTGCTGAAGAAGACGGCCGACATTGCCGTGCCGCTCGAGCAGTTGGGGGCCGAGATGGCCGAGGAGATCAAGACGAACCTCGAGAAGTGGCTGCCCGACACACCCGACCGCGAGAACTGGAGCCAGGAGGAATCGCTCAGCGACCAGGACAAAGAGGCGCCGATGGCCGAGCTGCCGGGCGAGTTGGAGGACCTGATCGGCGAGTTAATGGAAGAGGAGGAAGACCTGTTCGACGAGATGGAGGACGCGTCGAGCAGCGCCGCCGATTCGTTGGACAAGGGGGCCGGCTGGGACGCCGCGGACGGGCCCATCTCGAACATGAGCGCCAAGGGGGTCACCGGCAATCGGCTGCCGAACACCAGCGAGATCGGCGGGCGGTCCGGCGAGGGACGTAGCGGGAAATCGAGCGGCGAGTTCGTCGGCGACGAAGCGATCGGCAAGGGCGGTCGCAAAACACCCAGCCGGCTAACGCCCGATCCGTACGTCAAGGGCCAGATCCGCGACCACAGCCGCGACCCGTCGGGCGGGGCCACCGGCGGCGGCAAAGAGAGCGGCCAGGGCGGCGAAGGACTCGAAGGGCCCTCGCCGGGTGCCAAGGACCGGAACCTGCAACGTCTGGCCGGCAAACAGGCCGCGTTGCGCAACAAGGCCGAGGGAATCGACTTGCAGTTCGAGGTGTCGAGCTTTCACCATACCGACCTGCAAAAGATGATCGAGATGATGGCTCAAATCGAACGCGATCTCAACTCGGGCCGATATCAGAGTGCGCTGCGGCAGCAGAAGGTCCTGCTCGACGGGCTAGGCAGCGCGAAGCAACACGCCGGCGGCCAGTTCGAGGTCCGCCAGGACGACACAGCCAACCTGCCCACCGACGTACAGAAGCAGATCTTCGGCAGCATGGACGACCCCTCACCGACCGGCTGGGAGGAACTCAACCGCAAGTATTTTGAACGCCTCAACAAAGCCGCGACCGGTGGTCGCGCCCCGTAAACCTCAACAAACCCACGACCGGTGCAAACCAACAAACCAAAACGCGACCACCGGTCGCGGCTTTGTGAAGATGAACCATGATCCAACGTCTTGCAACGTTCGCCACGCTTGCCATGCTACTATCCGGTTGCGGCAATCCGGCAGACTCCGACGGCGACGATCAAGCTGCCGCACCCGCGCAGGTGGCCGAGACTCCGAAGCCCGCGATACAAGAGAAACCCACATCGCCGCCCATCGAGACCGCGCCCATCGATCCCCGCGTCGACTCGGCCCGGAACTGGATCGGCGTAGACGGCAAGCTGCTGGCCACCGGCGAACTGGTCGACGTGATCGCCGGCAAGGCGTGTCTGCAGCAGCCCGACGGCAGCGGTGCGGCGATCCCGCTGGAGCAACTCTGCGAACCCGACCGCCGGTACGTCCGCAGCCAATTCCCGACCGCCGAAACATCAGACGCCGTCGAGCCGGCCGCAACGGCCGACGCCACGCCGCCGGAGCCTCCCCCGGCCGACGCGCCGCCGATCCTGTTGCCCGGCGAGAAGGTGGTGATCCCGTTCGATTTCGTCTCGAAGTTCGACGATGGCCGCTATGGCGAAATGGTCGGCGAGATGATCTGGAAGAAGCTCGACCGGCAGGGTGAGTTCGTGATCCCCGAGACGATGCTCGACGTGCGCGACACGTGCGAGTCGAGCAACCTGCAACTAACGCCCGAGACGCCGCTGCCGGAGGTCCGCGAGGTGCTCGACGAGACGTTCGCCGCCCACGTGGCCATCTGGGGCAGCGTAGAACGGGCGCCTGGCCACGACGCCGAGGTCTACGACCTGGTAATCAAGTGCGTCGATTTCTCGGCGGGCTCGCAACCGAAGGTCGTCTACCAACGCTCCGCCCGGACCAATTCCGTCAGCGAGATCCCGCATCTTTACGTGAAGGAGATGCTCGACGCACTCATCGGCCGCAAGCCGGGCGAGCCGCCGCCGCTGGACCCCTTGGCCGAAGAGAACTGGCAGCAGAAGCCCAGTCTGATCGCCGGCACGTTCGAGCAGGGCACCGCCGGCGTGCCGCAGGACTGGGCGCCCGATTGGGAGGCCGGCGAAGTGAACCAACGGGAGCCGCTGGGCCGAACGATTCAGTGGATCGCCGACGCCGGCACGGCAGACAATCGCGTGATCCGGTTCACGCTGAACAAGACGCTGGGCGACACGACGGGCGTGGCCTACTACAGCAAGTTCTTTCCCGTCGAAGAAGGGGCGCTCTACCGGTTCCAATGCCGCTGGCGCTCCAACGGCCCTAAGGTCAAGGTGTTCATTAAGTGTTACGACGAGGTCGGCACCACCTACCGCGGCAAGGACGACCGTTCGCCGCGGTCCCGCGGCAGCTACCAGCCGGAGCTGGGCCAGATCCGCGAGGTCTACCGCAGCCAGCAGAACCTCACCGGCTACGAGGATAGTTGGAACGTGCAGACCGAAGATTTCACCCCCAAGCACACCAAGTACACCCCCCGCTGGGGCCGCGTGATGCTCTACGCGTATCTCGGCGCCGGCGTAGTCGAGTTCGACGACGTCGTAGTCAAGCAGATCCTCCCGCCCTATCACACGGGCAGTAAGGTGAAGCGTCATTCGATGGAGAGCGGCGTGACGGTGCAGGAGATGGAGGAGAACGAGCGGAGGAGCGAGGGGGAGAAGGAGCGACGGGAGAAGGAAAGGAGCGAGAGAGAATGAGTCGGCAAGCGGGTAGCCCAGCCGATTCCCTGCGGTACCGCTGGCCACTTGGTTCGACATGTTCGGGCAGTCGTCTGGGTGACGGAGTCACAAGAGGTCGGGGGGAAACACGGCTCCTCTTGTGACTCCGTCACCCCGGCGTTTTTCCGAAAGCGCGTTTTGAAGTGGCAACGCCTGTTGCGGAAAAGACGACGGGGCCACCCGCGGTGTTCATACCGACGCTACGGTCCGGCATAGTAAGGGCCCCAAAACCACAGTTCTCCGGACGCAAGATCCTTCTTGCCTAACTCACGTCGTTCCTTCCGGTTCCACGTCGGTGGAATCCCAAAATCTTCGGCCCCATCCTGCCAAGCGAGGATTGCTTCTTGAAGCATACCAACCCCCTCAGGTGTGAATTCAATTGTGACGGTATCATCTTTTGTGGAAACGCAGATCCTGCGGAGATCTTCGCTTTCGGCTAAGAGGACCAGGCGGAGCTTGGCGCGGCAGTTGGGACGCGGACAAGGCTTGAACGTCACCGTGCGTTTTGCGGCTGGACCAGATGCAGTGACTTCCTCGATCGCGCGAAGCAACGGGTTGCATGACTGTGGTTCCGATTTGAACAGACAAATCGACGGCTCGTTTGATCCAAGCCGCCCTTTGTGGCGCCAGCACTCGACGTCAAGGTCTCGAAAATACGTCTTCACTTCGATTCCGTTGGTGGCAATGGTGGAATTCCGCGCTCACTTAGGCCAAGTAACTCGGAGTTAGGACGATCTCGGATAATACCTGTAGGCCGCGGATTTGCGGCCTAACGCGCAGGCGGTTGGTTGCCGTAAGTTGGATTGTAGTCGGCGGTTGTTGCGTTGCAACACCGATTCCGGCGCGATAGGCCGTTTCTCCCTAGCGCTCATCGGGCTGACGAACCAGTGTGTCAGCGGGACTGCGAACGCCTCGGCCGCGAAGTGTGCTGACGTCACGCGGAACGCGATCAAGCAGGGCCGGCATCGTCGAGGCCTTGAGGTCGATGGGCAGGCAGGCCGATGCGATTGCACGGGGCCTCGCTACCCCATTTAGCCGCTGGGCTTGCCCAGCGCGGGGTCGGCGAAAAACGCCGGGGTCCGCAACGCGCCGGGCAAGCCCGGCGGCTAAATGGGGAAAATCGAAATGGGTGAGGATGTTGGGGCGGCAGTGCAACTGCCACCCCAACGTCTGTCTCGCGGAGCGAGACGACTACATTGCCGCCAACTCCGCCGCCACGTAGTCCAGCCCTAACCTTTCGAGCGTCTCTTTCGTCGGCGCGCCCGTCTTGGTGTCCCAGCCCATGGCTTCGAGGTACTCGCGGATTTGGGTGTCGATGTCGACGGTCACTCCGGCTACGGGGCCGGCCGTCAGCGGTGGGTCGCCGATCATGCGGGGTGGGATCTTGAAGTCGATGTTGCGTACGCCCTCGCGGACGTTGAACGCCATCCGCAACGCCGCGATCCGGTCGCCGATCTTTTGCGCGTCGGCCAGCGTATACTTCCGGCCGGTGACGCAGGTCAACGAATCGGTCAGGCACTCCGCCTTCAGAACGGACCAGCCGAACATGCACATCCCGGCGGCGCTGTTGACGTGGTGATGGGCGCTGACCGTGCGGTGGACCTCGCCCTTGCCGGTGTACTTGTACTTGTCGAACGGCTCGGTGATCAGGCCGGCCGCGCAGAACTCGCCTTCGACCGTCCAGGCCGACATCTGCGTGTGACGGCCCGGCGTGGCGTCCATCTTGTAGCTGGTCGCCAGGCCCGGGTTGAGCCGCGGGTCGTGCATCGGCAACTCTTCGCCCTCGATGTGAACGGCGAACTCGTCGGCCCCCTTGCCGATCTGCTCGGCCGCCGCCTTCATGCCGTTACCCAGCACCCGGGCGCCAAAGCCGGTGCCTTGGGCGATCTGCCGGGTGAGTTCGACGATGGCCGCGGCGTTGCCCCAGGTCAGTTCCAGCCCGTCGGTGTCGGCGGTGGTGATGAGCCCCTTCTCGTAGCACTCCAGCGCAAACGCGATCGTGCAGCCGACGCTGATCGTGTCGAGCCCGAAGCGGTTGCAGAGTTCGTTGCAGAGGATGATCGACGCGGGGTCGTCGTTCAGACACATCGTGCCGAACGCGCCGAGCGTTTCGTACTCGGGCCGATGCCCTTCGGAGGCGTAGGGCCCGTCATCCACTTTCATCAGGCCGCCGCAAGCGATCGGGCATTTCCAGCAGCCCCACTTCTTCTGCCGGTAGACGGCCACGGCGTCGTCGCTGATCTTGGTAACGGTGGGGAAGTCGTCCGGCGAGCCGGTCCAGTTCTTGATCGGCGTATCGGCGCTGGCACAGGCGGCCGCGGCGATGCCCGAGGTGCCGTATTGGTTGAGCACCTCGTAGAAGCCTTGCTGCTTCATGAAGTCGCGGTGCTCCTTCATTGCCCGTTTCATACCGTCGGGGTCGGCCATGGAGATTTCGCCGCCACTGACGGCAACGATCGCTTTGACCTTCTTCGAGCCCATCACGGCCCCGAGCCCGCTACGTCCGGCAGCCCGGCCCTTGTCGTTGATGATGCAGCTTAGCAAGCTCAAGCGTTCGCCGGCCGGTCCGATGCAGGCACTTCGAGCGTCCTTGCCGTAAAGCTCTTGGGCCTTGTCCTCGACGTCGTGCGAATCCAAGCCCCACCAGTCGTCGGCGGGCACGAGTTCGGCCTGACCGTCCTTTAGGAGCAGGTAGACGGGCTTCTCGCTTTGGCCTTTGAAGATCACGCCGTCGAACCCGGCACCCTTCATGGCCGGTCCGAACGATCCACCCGAGTTGGCGTCGCCGAACGTACCCGTCTTGGGGCTCTTGGCCACGACGACGTATCGGTTCGACGTGATGCCGGCCGTGCCGGTCAGCAGGCCTGCGAAGAACCCCAGCAGGTTATCCGGCCCGAGCGGATCGACGCCCGGCTTCTGGAGTTTCCACAGGTAGTAGGCCCCCAGGCCGTATCCACCCAGGTAGTCGTAGTAGAGGTCATCGCCGGGTGTTTCGACGGAGATTTCCTGCGTATTGAGATCGACTACAAGGATCTTTCCCATGGTACCGGGTACGGACATCGTGAACTCCTCCTGAGAACGGGCAAGGCAGTTTGTGGACATTGATTGAAGCGATTTTCGAGAATTGCCAGTATAGCGTGACAGCGGATAGTGTGACAGCGGAATTCTACCAGTGGGGGAAGGGGGGGAGTGGGGAGTGGGGAGTGGGGAGTGGTTTTGAAACGCCCCCCGACTGCGTTCGGGGGGGTAGAAACTGCTGCTACCCCCCCGAAAACTTGGTAAATCGCCCGAAACTTGACCGCCCGCATGGGGTTAAATCGTACATGGCTCTGCGTCGGCCGGTTCGGCCGAGCGACGCCGGAAACACCCCTTTTTCACCCTACGAGGAGATCCGGACGATGAAATGGTGGACAATCGGCATGATGGTGCTGGCACTGGGCTTTCTAGCTACCCAGTCGGCCTCGGCCCAACGGCCGAGTAAAGAGGAGATCATCAAGAAGTTCGACAAGGACGGCGACGGAAAGCTCAGCGAAGCGGAACGAGCCGCTGCCCGTAAGGCAATGGCCGCCCGCGGCGACGACAAGAGCCGGATGGCCGAGATCATCAAGAAGTACGACAAGGACGGCGACGGCAAGCTCAGCGACAAGGAGAAAGCCGCCGCCCGAAAGGCGATGGCGGAACGTCGCGGCAGCGGTGCCGAGCAGCCGAGCCGAGAAGCGATCATCAAGAAGTTCGACAAGGACGGCGACGGCAAACTCAGCGAAGCGGAACGAGCCGCCGCCCGTAAGGCCATGGCCGAACGTCGCGGCAGCGGTGCCGAGCAACCGAGCCGGGAAGCGATCCTCAAGAAGTTCGACAAGGACGGCGACGGCAAACTCAGCGAAGCGGAACGAGCCGCCGCCCGCAAGGCGATGACCGAGCGCCGCGGCGACGGCAAGAGCCGAATGGCTGAGATCATCAAGAAGTTCGACAAGGACGGCGACGGAAAACTCAACGACGAGGAAAAGGCCGCCGCGAAAAAGTGGTTTCAGGAGCAACGCAGTAAGGATCGCCCCGACGCCAAGAAGGCCGGCTAGCGTCGAACGAACGCCACACTGCCAACCCGTTGCGAGGGTGCCCGGACGCCAATTCGGGCACCCTCGCCTTATTTCAAACGGGCGTCAGTCCGCGTCCCCGGCATGGCCCGTTTGCCGGTAAGCTGCCCCTCAGCAGTCGACGCCCGAATGAAACGTTGGGCCCGACGTGCGGACGAACCACGCGATGCAACAGACAAGTTGGCAGGCCGCAAATACGACCAGTATGCCCATCAGGCTATCGCCGGCCAAGGCAATGGCTACGAGCAGGCAGGCGAACAATAGTAAGGTCTCCATCGGTTCCCCTCCCAAAAGAGTTGCAAAGTTCGGACGGCCGGTCGTCGGCCATGAATAGATACCCGGCCGCATGCAGATATCTTGCGCGGCAACGGACAGAATTGTCGGGCGGCTCGGAAACTCTCGATTTGCATGTTCCGGTCCTGCCGGATATCCTGGTGCTTTGTCAACGTTCAAACTTCCGGATCCCTGTCACGAGTGTTTGAGTTCTGTTCGTAGTACCGGCTTCAGCCGGAAAACGCCTTGCCACGGCACGCCGAGACGCCCCAAATCCCGATGAAATCCGGTACTACATATTCCGGCTGAAGCCGGTACTACGAACAACAAATTGCCAAAGCCCAAACAGTCGAACTATGAAGGAGCCTAAGACAATGCGACGAGCTTTCCACAGGATAGCGTTGATTATCCTGCTAGCCCTGCCTCTGTCTGTGTCGGCGGCCGATTGGCAGATGCAGGCCACCGGCGAGGCGGCCCTGGAAATCACCCTCAGCAACGCGCCGGTGGTCACATCGGGCTACTGCTTCTGGGGCGAGAATTGGAACTTTGCCGGGGCCGATCTGAAGCTCGGCACGACGGGCACCACGCAGACCTTCGTCGGCACGGTGGCCAAACTGGGGCTGAAGATCGATGGCACGATCGCTTCGCCGGCGCCCGGCCGGTTGAAGTACACCTGGAATATCGACTCGCAACGCGATCTCAAAGGCATTATCGGCGGCGGGCTCGAGTTCCAACTCGTGCTCGACAGTCCGGCATTGGACGGCAAGACACCGGAGCCCGTCTTGCTGCCGAACAACACCGGCTGGCGATGGCCGCTCGGCCCGGGGCAGAACGTTACCGTCGAGTTCGACCGCCCCATCGCAAACGTCTATTTCGAACGGGGACAGAAGAACCAAATCCGTGCCATGATGCTCGGACCCAACGTACCCAAAGGCCGGCAGACGATCGTGATGACGGTCACGCTACCCGCAGGCGGCCAGATTGCCCGGACGCTGGCCCAACGCTACGGCCCGGCCGATACGTCGGGCTGGTACGCCGGTGCAATGCGGCACGATTGCAGCCCGATCGACATGAGCTTCCTCAATCACAAGCCGGCAGGCAGCCGCGGCCCGGTCCGAGCCGAGCGCGACCGGCTCGTCTTTGCCGACGGCACGGAAGCCCGATTCTGGGGCGGCAACATCGCAGCCTACGCCATCTTCGACGACGAAGAACACATCCGCACCCAGGCCCGGCGCATCGCGCAGCTCGGCTACAACCTGATGCGGATCCATCATCAAGATTCCATGAGCTGGGTCGGCCGCACCGTGATCGACAAGGGCCGCGACGACTCCCAGCATCTCGACGCCCAGGTGATGGACCGGCTCGACTATTGGATCAAATGCCTCAAGGACGAGGGCGTCTACGTGTGGCTCGATCTGCACGTGGGCCGTACGTTCAAGCCGGGCGACGCGATCGGCGACGGCTACGCCGAGATGGCCCGCCGCGGCAACAACACTGGGGCAGAGGGCAAAGGGTTCTGCTACTTCAACGAGCGAATCGAACTGCTGATGCAGCAGCTCAACGAGAAGTATCTCAATCACGTCAACCGCTACACACGGCTGGCCTACAAGGACGATCCGGCGATTATGGGGCTGCTGCTGACTAACGAAAACGATATCACGTGCCACTTCGGCAACCTGATGCTCCCGGACAAGAACAACCCGGTTCACAACAAGCGATTCGACGCGGCCGTCCGCGCGTTTGCCGCCCGTCACAACCTGCCCTACGAGCAAACCTGGCACACCTGGGAGCCGGGCCCCGCCAAACTCTTCCTGGCCGATTGGGAACATGGCTGGAACCGCCGGATGCTCGGGCATCTTCGGAAGCTCGGCGTGAAGGTGCCCGTCTCGACCACGCAGATGTGGGGCGGAATGAACCTCTGCGGGCTGCCGCCGCTGACCGCCGGCGGGATTATCGACACGCACAGCTACGGCAAGGCCGAGGCCCTCAGCGTCAACCCGCGATACAAGGACAACTACGTCACCTACGTCGCCACCGGGGCCGCCTATGGCAAGCCGCTGGCAATCACCGAATGGAACGTTCCCTACCCGGCCGTCGACCGGTTCACGGCCCCGTTGTACGTTGCCGCCGTCTCCGCCTTGCAGGGCTGGGACGCGCCGATGATCTACAACTACTCGCAACGCACGTTCGGCAAACCCGACCGCCCGGGCACGTGGTCGACCTTCCCCGACCCGGCCCTAAGCGGCATGATGCCGGCCGCGGCGATCCTCTATCGACAGGCACACGTCGCCCCGGCCAAGGAAACGTACTGCCTGATGTTCGACCGGCAGAAGCTCTACTACGAGCCGAGCCATCCTAAGAACCTCGCCGCGCTGCGAACGTTGGTCGAGCAGAGCCGGGTCACCATCGGTCTGCCCGACGTGAAGGAACTCGACTGGGACGCCGCGGCCGCACCGCCCGAAGGCGTCAAGCTCGTCACCGAGTTGGACAAGGACTTCATCCCGGCCGGGCAGGACTACGTTCGATCCGACACGGGCGAGCTTTCTCGCAACTGGGTGCAGGGGGCCCAGGCGATCGACACCCCGCAGACGCAGGCCGTACACGGTTGGATCGGCGGCAAGCCGATTCGGCTGAAAAACGTCACCGTCGACGTCGCCACGCCGAAAGCGGCCGTAGCCGTGACGAGTCTGGACGCGAAACCGATCGCCCAATCCGGTCGCCTGTTGATCACGGCCATCGCCCGGGTGGTCGCATCGCCCGGCGGCCGGATGCCGCTGCTGAGCGAGCCGGTCGAGGGCGAACTATCGATCGAAGCGCCGCCGGGCATGAAGCTGATCCCGCTGGACGCCGACGGCACCCAGCTCGACCCGCTCCCGGCCGCATACACGGCCGGCCGGTATTCGGTCGGCCTGCCGGGGGCACACGGGACGCACTGGTTCCTATTATTTAGCCCCGGGTGAACACACCCGGGGTCTCCCCCGCCGTGTATTCACGGCGGGCTAAATATGGGTACTTGCCAAGTGCCCCGAAGTTGTGTAGTTTCTGGAATCCAGGGGCTCCCCGAGACCACGCCAGTTGGATTTCTGCCGTGAAACTCGTCAAACAAGTCTTGCTCGCGTTCCAAGAAGGGACCTCAGACAAGGTCTACGAGGTCGATCTGTGCGAGGTAAGCGGCACGGGCGGAGCACCGGCCCGGTACGTCGTCAATTTCCGCTACGGACGACGTGGCACGGCACTGCGCGACGGGACCAAGACACTCGCCCCCGTATTGCGCGAGCAAGCGGAGCGGATCTTTACAACGCTCGTCGCATCGAAGGTCGACAAGGGCTACCGGTACGCGGCCGGGTCCGACACCGTCGACGACGTCGAGCCGCGGCCGTCTCCCGCTGCACCGGAAACGACGGTCGACGCGGCTGAGCTCGACCCGAGGGCCCAGGC
>JABMRB010000933.1 GCA_013202865.1 Candidatus Nealsoniibacteriota bacterium
ACGTAACTCCTTATTTCAAGCCGACTTAATGGCCGCCTCGACCGAGCTGTGGCGGTTGCTTGCAAGTGTTAAGGCGCCTGAATTAGTTTCAACGCGATTTTGCGTACCCTATCTTACCCAAAGCACAGGCTCCTAGGGGATATGTCGGGTACGCGAATCGGCGATGAACCGGCGAGCGCCTGCCAGAAGAGGTGAGGCACCCGGACCAAGCGAGGATCGACCGGCAGAAGCAACTGGAGGAAGAGAGGGGTGTTGGGTTCGCTGTTGAAGTGGTTCAGCGACTTCCAGAAGACGGCGGTCAAGATACCGGTCAGTTGGGACAAGCTCGATCCCGATACTGTCTACCGCGTGGCGAGCAGCGACCCAGATGCCCGAGAGGATGAGTTGTTTTCCAATCGGCGGCTAGTCAACGAGCATCTACGTGCGGCGGGGTGCAAGATCACGATAAGATGGGAGACGGTCGAGTCGGTGAGTGCGACGAATAATCCCAAGATCAACTACGTATGGAAGGAAGGAAGCCCGGCTCGAAATGGGAAAGCGTACCGAAACGTTCGTACCCGACCTTTCGGAACGTTCGGACATCCGGTCGAGGTTAGGCGTCTTGAAGCCCTCGGCCCCGAAGCAGCCCACGTCGCCGTAGCCCTGATCGTCGGTGAAGATCAGCACGATGTTAGGCGGATCGGCCGCGGCCGAGGGAGGACCGTCCCCCATGCATGATCTGAAGGATACGCGATGAGCGGAATCAATCGGCGTCAGTTCGGCGGGGCGACGTTGGCCGCGCTGGGTACGGCGGCGGCCGGGCCGCTGGCTGCCGACGAAAGCCAGCGGGCGGTAACGCTGCCGACGGTCCGTTGGGGAGAACACCGGATCACGCGCCTGCTCGTCGGCCACAATCCGATCAAGGGGCAGTCCCATTTCTCCGCCGAGTTGAACCGGGAAATGCGGGAGTGGTTCGCGGGCGATCCGGGCCGGGCCGGGCAGTTGGTGCGCCGCTGTGAACAACTCGGTATCAACGCGTGTCAGATGGGCGGCCCGGCGATCGAAGAGATGCTCCGCAAGCACTATGCCGACGGCGGGAAGATCCGCTGGATTGCCACGTTCTATTCGCCCCCGGGCAGCGGCAAGGAGGAGCTGGCACGGATCCTGAAAATCAGTCCCCGGCCGATCGGCGTCCAACAGCTAGGCAACGTCTGCGACGGGCTGATGCGCGACGGCAATCTCGAACGCGTGCAGGAGAACCTCAAAATGTTTCGCGACGCGGGGCTGCTGGTCGGGCTGGGGTCGCACAATCACGAGGTGATCGACCACGTGGAGGACAAGGGCTGGGATCTCGACTTCTACCAGTGCTGTTTCTACCGGTCGTGCTTCAGCCTCGACCGCAGCCGCCGGGGCGAAATCTTCGAGGAAGAGGCCCGGCAGTCGATGGTCAAGACGATTCGCCGGGTCTCCAAGCCGTGCATCGCCTTCAAGGTGCTGGGCGCCAACCGCCACTGCCACTCGCCGACGGCCGTGGAGGCCGCCATCCGCTTCGCCTACAAGAACATCAAGCCCAACGACGTCGTGTTGCTGGGTATGTGGCAGAAGCACCGAGACCAGGTGGCCGAGAACGTGGGCTACGCGCGCAAGGTGCTTGGCGTAGCGTGAGGATGGTCTATCGCCGGCGACCACCGGCTGGTTCGGGCATGGTCACGACGAACTGAGACCTGATAATCAATTCTCAAGCCTTCCTTGTTGCACGAGAATCGCCCGGGCTTCCTGCAGCTTGCGTTCTCGGGTCCATTGCTGGGCCTGCGTGCGTTGTTCGCCGATCCAATTGCGATATTGGGCGTCTTCCGGACTGCCACGCGGGGCGATGGGGGCGTCGGGCCAGGGCCACGTGTCGGTGCGAAACGGGGCCGCGGGCAACCCGTTGCTGCCGGCGCCGACCAGTGTGCCCATCGGGAACGTGGCCCAGGCGTAGCGGACGGCGACCGGCTCAGGCACGAAATCGCTGCGGACTTCCACGGCATTGGCGGCCGACATAAAGGCCTCGGCCGGATAGAAGTGGCGGTCTTTGCCGGCAACGGCGAAGCCCAAGATCTTCGCTCGCCCGCCGTGCCGCGGATGGATCTGCTGGTCGAACGTCAGGGTGACCTTGTCGCCATCGGTCTGCATCGATTCGTACAACGGCGTGCGGTAGTTCACGTTCTGCCCGTATTGCGTGGCCAGGGCCCAACGGGCAATCCGCTCGCCCAGCGGCACCTTGTAGGGCGAGTGCATCTGGATGTGTCCCAGGTCGTACGCCGCGACGAAGCCCGTTTCCGGAAAGGCACGATGGGCCTTGAGCTGGGCTTCGCGGATAAAGGGCGCCGCGGAAACCATGCCGCTTTCGGTGTCGTCGAGCGTGGGCGGGAACCCCCAACTGACCATCTGGCAGATGCCGAACGGAAGTTCCTCGTCGCCGAAAGTCCGCCGCCACTCGGGGATCAGGGCCGTGAACGTCTTGGTATAGAGTGCGGGCCGGGCACCGCCGACGGCGTTGTTAATTCCCTGATAGAAGATCGCGCCCTTGATCGCAAACGGGGCCAGCGGTGCGATGATCGCATTGTACGACGCGCCCGGGTTGTTGCGGTTGGCGGCCGGGCTGGGTTTCGGTTCGGTTGGTTTCGGAGGTATCGGCTTGCCTTCTTCTTTCATCTTCTCGGCGCGGGATTGCCAGCGGAGGATTTCGTTCTCGAGCGACTGCTTGGGATCGTAGGCGGCGATCTGCGCGTCCCACTGCTGCAGCAGCGGCCGGGCTTCGGGGATCTTCGCGAGCGTGTCGCGCGAGATCCATGCCTCGACCGTGGTGCCTCCCCAGGAGGTGTCGATCAGTCCGATCGGAACGCCGCTCACGCGATGGATCCGCCGTCCGAAGACGTAGCCGACGGCCGAGAACAACGGCACGGTCTCGGGCGAGCAGACCTGCCAGTCGCCTTTGCGTTCGGTGACTTTGCTCCAGGCGTTGTATTCGTCGAGACGGGGGAAGTCGTCGGCCGGTTTGGGGCCGGCCCGCAAAGGGACGGTCATCAGGCGAATCGCCGGGCGGTCGGCCGAGAGCACCTCCAGTTCGCCGTTGTGGACGTTCCTCAACGCGGCCTCCATGTTGCTCTGCCCGCCCAGCAGCCAGACGTCGCCGACGAGAATATTCTCGAATCGGACCGTGTTGGCCGGGCACTTGACCGAGAGAACGCGAGGCTCCGTAGCGGCCGCCATCGGCTCGAGCTGCACCTGCCATCGGCCGTCCGCGCTTGCTGTGGCGGTCTTCGTCTGGCCGGCGAAATCGACGGTGACCGTCGCTGCCTTTTCGGCCCAACCCCAGACGCGGACCCGTTTGTCGCGTTGTAGCACCATGTTGTCGCCGAAGACGTTCGGCAGCCGCAGTTCCGCCCGGGCGGGCAACGCGATGGTGGTCGCAAGAAGTAACGCCAATACAGTTCTCATTAGCAGCATTTTGTCTTCCTTTCGTCATTCGTCATTCGTGCTTCGTCATTTCCTTTCCTCATTCGTCATTCGTGCTTCGTCATTTCCCCCTATGCTTCTCTGGCTCATCGACGCGCTGAATTCCGCTTTTCCTGCTGCTGCTGCTGCGACGGCGGCGCTGGGTAAGATTACGCTGCGCGCTGCGCTGGCGGCGATGATTGGGTTTGTGCTGGCAGTGGCGTTGGGGCCGCGATGGATCGCTTGGCTGAAGTGCCGCTTCCGCGAACCGATCAAGTGCGATTCGCCCGAAATCAGCCGGTTGCACAGGAATAAACAGTCTACGCCGACGATGGGCGGGTTGTTCATTATCGCCGGGCTGGTTGCCGGTGTGCTCTTCTTCGGCGACCTGGGTAACCGCTACGTGCAGGCAGCCCTGCTGCTGGCCACCGGACTGACCGCGATCGGGGCCGTCGACGATCTGGTCAAGCTCCGCGGCTCGTCCAACGGCATCTCGGCCCGATGCAAACTGGCCGGACAAGTGGTCGTGGCCACCGTAGTTGCCGTGCTGATCTACCAACACCACGCGGCCTTGCCCGACGGATTGCAGTTGCGACTGCCGCTGCTTAGCGGCGGTATCTCGCTGGGTGCATGGTTCATTCCGGCGGCGGTGATCGTGATTGTCGGTTCGTCCAACGCGGTGAACCTGACCGACGGGCTGGACGGGCTGGCCGGCGGATGCCTGATCTTTGCGGCCGGTGCGATGACGGTTGTTTGTTACGCGGCCGGCCACGCCGAATTGGCTCAGTACCTGAATATCCCGCGAATTCCCGGCGCCGGCGAGTTGACCGTCCTGGGCGGCGCGATGATCGGCGGCGTGCTGGGGTTCCTCTGGTTCAACTGCCACCCGGCCCAGGTCTTCATGGGCGACACGGGCGCGCTGCCGCTGGGCGGTCTGCTGGGACTGTTGGCCGTGGCCAGTCGGCAGGAGTTGCTGCTGGCGGTCGTCGGCGGCGTGTTCGTCGTCGAAGCCCTCAGTGTGATCGTTCAGGTAGGTTCCTACCGGTGGCGGCGCCGGCGAGTTTTCCTCTGTGCCCCGTTGCACCACCATTTCCAATTGAAAGGCTGGGCGGAGAACAAGATCGTCGTCCGCTTCTGGATCGCCGCAGCGCTGTGTGCGCTGTTGGGTGTGGCCGGCTTGAAACTGACGGTCAACGAGCCGGCATCCTCCCGGCCAACCGACGCCGCGACCGCAAGCGTGTTGAAGTGAGACGGTCGCGTTCCTATTTAGCCCGCCGTGAATACACGGCGGGCTAAATAGGAA
>JABMRB010000934.1 GCA_013202865.1 Candidatus Nealsoniibacteriota bacterium
CGGCGCCGAGGGGGGTTCTTCCGGTTCTAGCGGAGTTCACGCTCGGACCCGTCGGATCAGGCCCATTGTTGCGAGCCGAACTACAATTGATCGGCAACGCCCTGGAACGTCGAACTGGCGTTCGTTCCAATTGCACTGATCGCCGTCAGGCAGACGATCACGATCAGGGCCAACATCACCGCGTACTCAACTGCAGTGGGCCCATCTTCTGAAACGAGGAAACGATGCATCTTCTTAGCAAGCGACTTCATTAAGTATTCCTCCATCCCAGTGCAAGTCCTCTTCAAAGAGGACCAACCGGAATAAAAAACTTCCGGGCTCCCTCGGATACGCTGCCGACAACGTTTGTCGACGGACGCCTGCGTTGTAACCTAGGAACCCAAGTTAAAAATACGAGCCTCGTCCCCATCGCTTGCCGACTTACTTCAAATGACCCTTTCGGCAACCAGGCTGCCAACCGGCTTACGCCGACAGGCCCTTGGCTTTGCGCCCCGGCCTCGCGACCGGTTTGCCTTTGTCGAGGATGCAGAGGCTGCAGGCTCGGTGGCCCAGAGGTCTCTCCCGAATGATGAACTCACGTTTGGGAGAAAAATGTCCTCTGTGCCGCGGCGGCCACTTGGCCGCCCTGGCGAGGTTTTCGCTCTCGCGTCCGCCTCTGTAATGAACTCTATGTCACGTTTTTAGTTTGTCAAATTGGGAAGTTTAGGAAATCTGGGAATTTTCTATAGATTCTCCGTAAGTCGTTGTCGGATATGACGCTTCCGGCCGAGCGCCCCGATCTCCGCTGCCCCGCAGATCTCGTACAACGAGACCGGAAACCGGACCACGCCGAAACAGATCAGCGGCGCCGGCAGCAGGCCATCGCCACCACGGCCAGCACGAACCGGGCCTGTCTTTTCGTCAGCCGGGCATCGCCGGTCACGGGCACAGACAGACGCGAGCGGCACAAACGTCTCGCTGCACGGGTCCTTGACAGCCGACGCCGGCTTTGGTGAACTTGGCTGCATGGTTCTCCCCGGGCTGCCGCCCTGGGCTATTGGATACTGAGACTGATTAAGGAGAGTTACCCATGAAAATCGGGATCGATAGCTACTGTTACCATCGTTACTTCGGGGAAATCTACGGAAATCAGACCGACCCCGGCAAGCGGATGACGTACGAGGATTTCCTCAATCGGGCGATCGAACTGGGCGTTGACGGCGTCTCGCTGGAGACCTGCTTCTTCGAGACCCGGGACGACGACTACTTCAAACGGCTCAAAGAGATCATCGACCGCGGGAACCTCGAAGTCGTCGTGGCCTGGGGACATCTCGACGGGCTTGAGGGCGGCACGAACCTGGAAGCGGCCAAGGACATGGAGTCGCATTTCCATACCTGCGACCTGCTCGGGGCCAAGGTCATGCGGATGGTCGGATCGAGTCTCTCGTTCCGCAACGATCCGCACCGCCCGCAGATGGAGCGAATCGCCAAGATCATGAAAGAGTCGGCCAAACGGGCCGAGGACCGGGGGATCAAGTTCGCCATGGAGAATCACTTCGATTTCACCGCGGACGAGTTCCTCGAAATTTTAGAGGACGTCGGGTCCGACCATTTCGGCATGACCTACGACACGGGCAACGCCCTGCGGATCGGCGACGAGCCGGTCAAGACGGCCGAGAAGCTGGCCAAACACATTATCGCCACCCACACCAAGGACATCGCGCCGGTCTACGGGGCCGATCCGCAGGAGTGGGACTACTTCGCCAGCGTGCCGGTCGGCAAGGGCGTGGTCAACATGCCCGGGCTGATCAAGGTGCTGGAGGATTTCGGTTACGACGGGCTGTTCGCCATCGAGATCGACTACCTCCACCCGGACTACGAAGACGAAGACCCGGGCGTGGCCGAGAGCGTGGAGTATCTCAAACAGGTAAGGCAATCGTTGTAGGTCAAATGACAGGCGAGGAGTGGAAAATGGGGCTGGCTCCGAGCCCAATAGACACCAGACCCGCGGAAAGCCTCTGCCGGCTCGGTGCCTGTCCCCTTTTTCCACCGGAGTCACCGCCCGACACGGGAGTCGCGGAGTTGCCACACGATGTGAAGTGCGGCAGAAGTGCAACGGGAGAGGGTTCAGTGGTCAGGGTTCAG
>JABMRB010000935.1 GCA_013202865.1 Candidatus Nealsoniibacteriota bacterium
CTACATGCAGGTAGCCCGGTGTTTTCGCGACGAAGACCTCCGGGCCGACCGCCAGCCGGAGTTCACGCAGTTGGACCTGGAAATGTCGTTCGTCGACGCCGACGACGTGATGGGTGTGATCGACGGGCTGATGGTGCGGATGGCCAAGGAGATTCTGGATCTGGACATCGCGACGCCCTTGCCGCGGATGACCTTCGACGAGGCGATGGAGCGGTTCGGCCACGACGCGCCCGACCTGCGGTTCGGCATGGAACTGACCGATCTGACGGATCTGGCCAAAGAGACCGATTTCCGCGTATTTCGCTCGGTGGCCGATTCCGGCGGGCGGGTCCGCGCGATCAACGCCAAGGGGGCCGCCGATCGCTACAGCCGCAAGGGAATCGACGAGCTGACCGCCTATATTGTCGAGGATTTCGGTGCCAAGGGACTCGCCTGGTTCAAGGTTACCGAAGAGGGCCTGGCCTCGCCGATCGCTAAGAACTTCAGCGACGATCTGTTGCAGAAGATCGCCGAGCGGCTCGACGCCGAGCCGGGCGACTTGCTGTTGATCGTAGCCGACCGGTTCGCGGTAACCTGCAAAGCGCTGTACGGGCTGCGCAAGCGGCTCGGGGCCGAGTTGAAGCTCTACGATCCCGCCGAAATGCACTTCTCCTGGATCGTCGAGTTTCCCATGTTCGAGCATGACGAGGAGGAGGACTGCTGGGCGGCGATGCATCACCCGTTCACGGCACCGCGACCGCAGGACCTCGAACGGCTGGCCGACGACGCGGGGTCGTGCCGGGCGCAGGCCTACGACCTGGTGATCAACGGCTCGGAGGCGGGCGGCGGCACGATCCGAATCCACGACCAGCAGCTTCAGAGCCAGGTATTCGGGATGTTGGGTATCGACGAGGAGACCGCCCGGGAACGGTTCGGTTTCCTGCTGGACGCCCTGCAATACGGGGCCCCACCGCATGGCGGGATCGCCCTGGGGATCGACCGGCTGGTGATGCTCTTCGGCGGTCTGGACAACATCCGCGACGCGATCGCATTTCCTAAGACACAACGGGCGACCGACCTGATGACCGGTGCGCCCGCCCAGGTCGATGCGAAGCAGCTACGCGATCTGGCCGTGAAGACCACCCGTTGACGAATCGCCCGCTGGCAGCGAAACTAGAAGACCGTTGGGAAACTTGGTAGCCGCGGATTTCCAACCCGTCTACGGCGACGGGTTGAAAACCCATCCTACTACGGCAAGGAGGACTCTACGATGCGGTGTTATCGGCGAACGTGGATGATGATGGCGATGGTTTGTCTCGTCGGGCTGTGCCTGGGCTGTCCGGGCAACGGGACGACTCAGCCGGGCGGAACCGATCCCAAGGGTGACGACGTAGCCCCCAACGGCGGCTTGGCGGGCGGAGGCAACGGACACGTCGACGTTCCCCCACCCTTCACAATCCCTAAAGTCGTCCTGGACGCCGCACAGGACGTTGCTTGCCAGGTTAAGCAATACGAGGCCATGCCGGATGCCACGCTGACCGATTTGGCCGGTAAGACTTGCTCGCTGGCCGAACTGCGAGAGGGGAAGAAGCTGACGGTGGTCTGCTTCTGGCAAGACGGAATACGGGCCACGCAGATGCTCCAGGACCTCCAAGCGGACTGTTTCGCAGTCTACGCCGAGAAGGGGGTCCAGGTCGTCGGTGTAAACGTGGGCGACGCGGAGCCGGCGGTTCGGCAGCAGATTGACGACATGGCCGTCAAGTTTCCAACGCTGCTCGACCCGGACGGTGTGTTGTTCGCCAAAGTGGCCACCGCCGACTACTCTCGCGTGTATCTGCTGGATGCCGATGGGAAGATCCTCTGGTTTGATATTCAGTTTGCAGACGACACCCGTCGCATTTTGGACGAATCGATCAAGCTGGTGATCAAAGGCAGTTGAGCACAATCGCTGCTGTCTGGACGTGGTGCGTAGAGGATCTTCCATGCGCAAGATAATCTCGTTGATCGTCGCCGTGGCCTTTGGGCCGCAAATGGTTGCCGCCGCGGTGTTACGGCCGGTCGACGTCTCGCAGTTTTGCGTCACGCCGGGTGAGTCCGTCAAGTTGCAGTGGCGGATCGAGCAGGGCGAGCTGGCCGGATCGGCCGAGTACATCGTCCGCGACTATTGGGGCCGTCGGGTCGCTGCCGGGAAAGCCGAGGCCACCGAGAGCGGCCTGCTCGAGGCGACGCTCGAACTGAAGCCCGGGTTCTTCGACGTCGAGTTTCCGGCCGTCAAGCAACGTTTCGGGCTGATCTCGCTGCCGGCGTGCTCCGCAATTCGAGGACCAGCGTCCCTCGCTGCCGGCGGCCCAGCGTCCC
>JABMRB010000099.1 GCA_013202865.1 Candidatus Nealsoniibacteriota bacterium
TACACGGCGGGGTGCGGGTGGGTCCGATGTTGCGTGTTGTCGATTGGCCTCCCCCGGGTGTATTAACTCTCCCCTCGGGTGTATTCACCCGGGGCTAAATAACTGTTCACAGTTTGGCGTGCTCACACATCGCGAATGAAAACTGCCCCTATCCATCTTGTCTTCACCGGCGGCGGAACCGGCGGGCATCTGATTCCCGGACTGGCCGTGGCCGAGCGGATCATCGAGCGCATGCCCCGCGCAAGGATCACGTTGGCCGGCGGCGGCAGGCCGTTGGAGCGGCGGCTGGTGTCCGACGCCGGGTTCGAACACCTCGTGTTGCCATGCCGGGCGATGCCGCGGCGCTGGCGCGACGTGCTGCCGTTCCTGCGGGACAACGTCGCCGGGTATCGTGCGGCGAGGCAGTTCATCAGGAAGGAAAACGTTGCCGCGGTCGTCGGCCTCGGCGGCTACGCCAGCGTACCGATGGCCCGAGCCGCCGCCGCCCGGGGTCTGCCGCTGATCCTGCTGGAACAGAACGTCGTCCCCGGCAAAGCCACCCGCTGGCTCTCCCGTCGGGCGTCGCTGGTCTGCGCCGCGTTCGAGCAAACGGCCGCCGACCGCCGTCTGAAATGCCCGGTCCAAGTAACCGGCAATCCAATCCGTAAAATGGGGACGGTCACCTGTTTCTCCGCGCAGATGGGTAGCCCGGACACTCTTGCGGAGAAGGCTCGGCCACTGGCGAAGACTCTTTCGCAAGAGAGTCCGGGTGGCGCAGCCACACGAGGTTTTGTGCCGGAGCAAGGACCTCTTGTTGCTGCGCAACCCCGACACCTTTTCCGGCAAAGCGAGCGAAGTAGCAATGCATTCTGCGGAAAAGTGTCGGGGCTACCCGTGTCGAAGTTGCTCATTCTCGGTGGTAGCGGCGGGGCTCGCGAACTGAACGAAAACGTCCCGCGTGCGCTCGACCGGGTCCGCCGGCGACTTGACGGCTGGACGATTTTGCACCAGTCGGGTGATTCGCAGTTCGAGTCGACCGTCGCGCTCTATCGCCGATTCGATCTGCCGGCTTCGGTCGTGCCGTTTGTAGCCGACGTGCCTGCCGTGCTGGCCGCGACCGATCTGGCCGTCTCCCGCGCCGGCGGTACGACGTTGGCCGAACTGGCCGCCGCCGGAGTACCCGCCGTGCTGTTGCCGTATCCTCACGCCACGGACGACCACCAACTCCGCAACGCCGAGGTGTTCGCTGCCGCAGGTGGCTCGATCGTGCTCGACCGGTGTGATCGTCTGGCCGGCACGATCTCGGAACTACTTGGCGACCGGCAGCGGCGCACCACCATGTCCACGGCCATGCGCGGCCTGGCGCACGGCGATGCCGTCGCGGAAGTGGCCGATCTGATTCTGCAAGCGGTTGGGCACCCGGTACTCTCTGGGCCGATTACTTCGGGCGTTTTTTCGGCTGCCGAGATTTCGTGAAAATACCGATGATTTGCTTGTGCGCGTCACCCGTATTAGAGATCACGAGCAAGCCTCGGTCGGAAAACGCGCCGATGGCCCCCGGGCCCCCGACTTCGTCCCAACTGGTCGGCTCAATCGTCGTGGTTAGATGCTCGATGATGGTGTCGAAATCGACCTTGTTGCGCGACAATAGATCGGCGACCGGGTAGACCACGATGCGTAGCGACTTGTCGTCGTCCTCCGGTTTCCGGCCAACCGGGATCTGTGTCGTGCGAGGAGCAGCGCGAACGGGTGCCTTGAAACGCGGCACCTTGCGAAGCGCCGCCAGCAGTGAGGCGACGGTCTTGTGTGCCTCGGGCGTTTGCCTTACCGTCATCTTGCCTTTGAGGAAGGAAAGACTCGCCTCTCCGCCAACGTCCTCCCACGACGTCGGTGCGATCAGCGACGTGCAAAGCTCGGCCAGCGAGTCCGTATCGCCTTGCGGCGTCAGATCGCCGACGGAATACACCTCGACCGCCAGTCCTTGGGCACTCGCCGAGTTGCCGCCGACCAGCAGCAGTACGACCAACAGCCCCGCCGATAGTGCGCACGGTGAAAAGCGACTCCACATAGCTACACCTCCTCTGAAAGTTCCGCGGATACGAATGAGGCCAGGTCCGGCCTCGACAGTACGATCCGTCAGTACGGCCCCGCATGTTCCCTACGGTCGCCGATGGCCCGTAATGTATGCCGTTTGCGCCGGTTGGTCAAGGTTCGGCCACTTGGCCGGGACGTTGCCGGACGCGCTGCTTTTCCCCTTTTGCCGAAGCTGGTATCATGGCAGTTCTCGCCGGGATTGTGGCGTTCGTAGTACCGGCTTCAGCCGGAATATGGGGCGTTTCGGCGTGCCCTGGCAAGGCGTTTTCCGCCTGAAGGCGGTACTACGAACGGAACTAAGACAGTCGAACTACCCAAGGACGATTATGCTCCGCTGGCGGCTACTGCTGGGAACGCTGATCATTGCGATGCTGATCGGGCTGTGTTGGCTCGACCACGCGGCGGCGACGGCCGGCGTGTGGCTGCTGCCGGTGGCGATCCTCTTCACACTGGCGGCTACCGGCGAAATCCTGCATTTGGCGGCCCCCGGTGGCTCTCGACCGCTGGCATGGCCCGTCTACCTGGGTAATCTGCTGCTGATCGCTGCCAATTGGGTGCCTTCGGTCTGCTGCGACGATCCGACCCGGGCCACGACCCTGCCCCCGATTGCCTGGCCGTTGCTGGCGCTTTTTGCCGGTTTCCTGCTGGTGCTCGTCGGCGAGATGTGCCGCTACGAGAAGCCCGGCGGCGTGACCGCTAACGTGGCCGCGTCGGTGTTGGCGCTGGTCTACGTCGGGCTGCTGCTGGGTCTGGTCGTCCAACTGCGAATGGGCTTCGGCGTCGCTGCCGTGGCGTCGCTGATTATCGTGGTGAAACTGGGCGACACGGGGGCTTACACGGTGGGGCGTCTGATCGGACGACACAAGATGGCACCCCGGTTGAGCCCGGGAAAGACGATCGAAGGGGCGGCCGGGGCGGTGGTCTTCGCGTGCCTCGGCTCGTGTGCGACGTTCTATTGGCTCGTCCCGGCAATGTCCGGCGACAAGGCGGCATCGGCAGCCCCCTGGTGGGGTTGGATCCTGTTCGGGTTGCTGGTCGCCACGGCCGGCATCCTGGGCGATCTTGCCGAGTCGTTGATCAAACGAGACGCCGGCTGCAAGGACTCCAGTACCTGGCTGCCCGGCTTCGGCGGCGTGCTGGACATCCTCGACTCGATTCTTCTGGCCGCCCCGGTCGCGTGGATTTGCTGGGCCACGGGCTTGGTGGGAAGATGAGGGGGTGGCCGTTGAACTGCCACCCCAACCTGCAAGCGGTGGGCCGTTAGATTTCCGCCCGCTTGCGAATGTACTCGGAAACGACGTCTCGGGCGTACTGCAGAACCTGCTCGGGCGGATCCTCCTCCTCGCACATCTCGGGCGTCTCGACGATGTCTTCGACCATCTCGTCCCACCACGGGGCGTCGAGAATCTGCCGGCAACCTTCGCCGTTGAGCGCGGCGGCGGCCATCTCGTCGGGCGACGGCACGTCGAAAGCGACGGCCACCTCGCCGCTCGGCTTGGCGTCTTTCAGGTGGACCTTGTCCATCAGGAATTCCATGATTGCCCGTAGTTCATCTCGTGTCATCGCAGGTCTCCGTTCGGTTATCGGGGCCAGTGTCGCATGTTTTTCGAGGTTTTGTCAAATGGGGCGGGCACCAGAACCCCACTGTAGAGGTATACAAAAAGTTGTGCTACCACCTCCACAGGCCCTTGCGTCGTAAACCAATCGTGGTATACTTTGGCTTTTGCCCGCCACTGTGGGTGGGCCAAGTGCTTTTTCATTTCGTTTATGGAGTTGAGTTGACATGCCGCAGGGCAACATCAAGAAAATTGTGACGGACAAAGGGTTTGGGTTCATCGAGGGAGAAAGTGGCGACATGTTCTTCCATCATTCGGCGCTTGAGGGCACGACGATCGAAGCGCTCAGCATCGGTCAGAACGTCGAATACGATGTCGGCAGCGGGCCGAAGGGACCTCGGGCGGAAAACGTCCGGCTGATTGACTAGGTCTCAGCTCGGTATTTTCTGACTGCCGCGACGGGCGGATCTCCTTGCGATGTCCGCTGCGTCGCCGCGGGACTTGGCGTTGGCCGCTTTGGCCATCGTCCGGTCGTCTGGCAATGTCCCGGCCTCCGCGAGTTTCGCGAAAACGTGGCCCGGTCGTTGTTGCGCCGTATTTCATTCTGTCTATGCCGGATACCACTCCACAAAGGGGGGTCGCGGTCCTCTTTTGTGGCTGGTATCCGTTGGGTAGTGCGGCCTTCCGGTCGTGTGCGCTGTCTTTTCGTGGTGTGGGTGGCTTGCCTGCACTCTTTGACTCAACACGTATACGTGGCCCGATTCACAGGCACAGACGGTCAGGCGCCGGCTCCACGCCCGATTTTCCGCGGATCCGAGGGGGGAAACTGCTTGCGAAACGTCCGCAACCGTGAGACAATGGGCGGATTGCCCCGACTTTTCCGAGCAATAGCTTGCCCTACGTCGGGTTGCGGCAGTGCCGAGCGGCATGGATCTCTCGGCAGGTTGCCTGGCCAAACTCGCATCATTAGGAGTACACGAGCTGATGAAACTGCACCTCTTCCGCGTTATCTGTTGTTTAGTTGTCCTGGCGGTTTCGCTTTCCGCGGCGATCTCTGCCGAGCCCCCGGCGGCCGCCAAGGACGCCAAGGAAGCTGCCAAGCCGGCCCCGTCCACACCGACGGTCCACACGGTCAAGAAAGGGACGATGAAGATCGAGGTCTCGCTCGACGGAGTCTTCGAGGCCCAAAGCACCGCCGAAATCCTTCTGCGGCCCGAAACCTGGGCCACGCTCAAGGTGATCAAAGCGGTCGAGCACGGCACCGAGGTCAAGAAAGGCGACCTGCTGGTCTCGCTCGATTTGGACAAGATCGATCGGGCGATCGGCGACTTGCGTCGCGAACACGTCGCCGCCGACGTGGCAATCAAGCTGGCCCAACAGGCGTTGGCTACGCTTCAGCAGACCACACCGATGGACATGGCCGCTGCCCAGCGGGCGTACGACGAGGCGAAGGAGCTAACGCAGTACTACTTTAAGGTCACTCGTCCGATGTCGATCAAGTCGGCGGAGCGTTCGCTTCAGTCGGCCCAGTTCTCGCTGGAATACGCCGAAGAGGAACTCCGTCAACTCGAGAAGATGTACAAGGCCGACGATATTACCGAAGAGACCGAAGAGATCATCCTCACGCGCACGCGTCGCTCGGTCGATTCGGCCCGGTACTACCTGGAGCGGACGAAGCTCAACCACGAGCGAACCATGAAGGTGATGATTCCTCGTCGCGACGTTACGGTGAAAGAGGCGGACCGGCGCGCCGATTTCGCCCTGGCCGGCAGCAAGACCGCGCTGCCGCTGGCCCTGCAGAAGGCACAAATGGATATGCAGACGCTGACCATCACCCGCCAACGCTCCGAAGAGAAGTTGCAGAAGCTGTTGGCCGACCGGGCGGCGATGACCATCACGGCGCCGGTCGGCGGCATCGTCTATCACGGCAAAGCGGTCCGCGGGAAGTTCAGCGCCGGCAGCAAGCCGGGTGGGCTCAAGCGTGGTGCATCGATCACCGCGGGTGACGTGTTCATGACGATCGTGAAGCCTCGGCCCGTGCTCATCCGCACGATGGTTGCCGAGAAGGACGTGAGCAAGGTCGCCGCGAACGTCAAGGGCACGGTCGTGCCGACCGCGTTGCCGGACGTGAAGCTTACGGCGATCGTTCAGAGCGTGGGTGCAGTACCGATGAGCACCGGGAGCTTCGACGTGCGAATCAGCGTGGCCGCCGACGCCGCTGCCGACGCGATCATGCCCGGCATGACCTGCAAAGTGAAACTGGTCCCCTTCGAGAAGAAGGATGCGATTACGGTGCCGGCCAAGGCGGTCGAGACCGACGAGGCGGACGACGCGAAGCACTACGTTTACGTGGTGGTTGAGAAGGACAAGTCGGACAAGCGGGAGGTGACTATCGGCAAGCGGACCAACGGCCAGGTCGAGATTGTCAAGGGCCTCAGCGAAGGCGACAAGATTCTCAGCGAGCCGCCCAAGTAGCCGTCGGCGGCTTCGCACTCGTTGTGTACTTGCGTTGGCTCGATTGTCGATAGAAAGAGATTCCCATGTTTATCCGATGCACCCTGGCCTTCGCGTTGTTGTCGATCTGCCTGCCCGTTGGGGCGGCGGAAGACAAGCCCACGACGCCCTATCCGTTGTCGGTAACCGGTCCGAAGCCGAAGCCGGTCGACACGCCGGCGCCCGAACAGCTCGACGCGTCGATCCGGCGCGGCGTCGAGTTTCTCGTGAAGCGGCAGAACGCCAACGGTTCGTGGGGCGCCGCCCGGAACACGAAGGCGCTGAATATCACGGCGCCGGTGCCCGGCGCCCACCACGCCTTCCGTGCGGCCACAACGTCGCTGTGCATTTCGGCGTTGATCGAGACCGGCGGCGACGGCGCGGACGTGACCGCGGCGATCGACCGCGGTGAGGCGTGGATGTTCGAGCATCTACCAAAGCTCCGCCGCGCCACGCCGATGATTATCTACAACACTTGGGGTCACGCCTACTCGATCCAGGCCCTGACGCGGATGCTCGTCCGACGCCCGGACGACAAGCCGCGGTGCGAGAAGATCCGCAAGCTGCTCGATCAGCAGATCGACCTGCTCGGGCGTTACGAATGCGTCGACGGCGGGTGGTGCTATTACGATTTCAACGCGCAGACGAAGAAGCCGAGTGGCTCGTCGATCGGTTTCGTCACGGCCACGGTACTGGTCGCGTTTGACGAAGCGCGGCAGGCGGGCGTGAAGATTCCCGATCACCTGATCACCCGCGGCATGGCCTCACTGTTGCGGCAGCGCAACCCCGACTTCACCTACGCTTACGGCGAGTACATCAAGATGAGCCCGCGGCGCGGAATCAACCGCCCCGCCGGCAGTCTCGGGCGTTCGCAGGCGTGCAACCTGGCGATGCGGCTCTGGGGCGATGAACTGATCACCGACGAAGTGCTCGACACGTGGCTCGATCGGCTCATCGTGCGAAACGTGTGGCTCGACATCGGCCGGAAGCGTCCCATCCCTCACGAATCGTTCTTTCAGGTGGCGGGCTATTTCTATTACTACGGCCACTACTACGCCGCGTTGTGCATCGAGCAGCTCGAGCCGGACGCCCGCGGCCCGCATCAGGACCAACTTGCCCACGTGCTGATGCGGTTGCAGGAAAAGGACGGTTCCTGGTGGGACTATCCGCTCTACGACTACCACCAGCAATACGGCACGGCGTTCGCGTTGATGTCACTGGGCCGTTGCCGCCGGGCGAAATGAAGGCGGCCCCAAGAGAGCGGACGGTACCGCACGTTCTAACCCGACCACCTCGCAGGTGGCCGTGATGCTACTGCGGCTCTTTTTTCTCGGCGTCTTCCCGGGCTTTCTTTTCTGTCCGGGCCACCTCCAGCCGCGAAAGTTCTTCGGCCGGTTCGTCCTCGGGTGGCTTGGCTGCGGCCGGCTCGATCACCTTGAGGACGTCCAGATCGAGGTCGTACCATGCGGCGTCGGGGCCCTCGAATTGGACCAGGGCGCGGCCGTTGAAATTGACCGCTTTCACTTGGCCCAACAGCCCGGAGAACCGTGCCAGTTCCACGCGCCCGGCGGCGGACCGGACGCGACGGCCGGTGTACTGTTGACGGAGAGTTTCGATGCGTTCGGGGAGCATGGTGTTTTGGTTACCTCTTCTCTGCTCGGAGTCTCAGGTAAGCGTCGAGGAAGCCCTGGATATTGCCGTCCATAACGCTGTGGAAGTTACCCACTAAGTGTCCGGTTCGGGTATCTTTGACCCGTTGGTCGGGATGCAGGAAGTAGTTTCGGATTTGCGATCCGAAACCGACCTTGGGCATCTCGCTGTACTTGGCAAGCTGCTCGGCCTCGCGCTTCTCCTCCTCGACCCGGGCCAGCCGGGCGCGGAGCATCTTTAGTGCGGTCGCCCGATTCTTGTGCTGGCTTCGCTCGTTCTGACACTGCACGACGATGTTCGTCGGCAGGTGGGTCAGGCGAATCGCGCTGGAGGTCTTGTTGACGTGTTGTCCGCCGGGGCCGCTGGCGCTGAACGTGTCCTCGCGGACGTCCTCGTCGCGGATCTCGATCTCGATCTGCCCGGAGACCTCCGGCGCGACGTCCACCGCGGCGAAGCTGGTTTGGCGTTTTCCGTCGGAGTTGAACGGGCTCATTCGCACCAGCCGGTGTATGCCGTTCTCGCCCTTAAGGTAGCCGTAGGCCATCGGGCCGCGCACGGCGATCACCGCGCTGTTGATGCCCGCCTCTTCGTTCTCCTGGCGATCGAGCAATTCGACGTGGTACTCGCCTTTCTGCGACCAGGAGATGTACATTCGCAAGAGCATTTCGGCCCAGTCATTGGCGTCGGTGCCGCCGTCGCGAGCGTTGATCGTGAGGATCGCAGCGCCGCCGTCGAAGGGCCCGTCGAGCAGGGCCTTCATTTCGAGGTCTTCCAGGGCCTTCTCCAGCCGCTCGAGTTCGGCGGGCACCTCGGCGGCAAACCCTTCGTCCTCTTCGGCCATTTCGACCAATGCCGCCAGGTCGTCGCCGGTGCGGACCACGTCCTCCAGTGGTTTGAGCACGGCGTTGAGCCCCTTCAACTCGGCGATGGTCTCTTGGGCCGACTCTTGATTGTTCCAGAAATCGGGCGAGCCCATCTTCTTCTCGATGGCCTCGACCTGGACCTGCTTGGCAGCATGGTCAAAGAGAGTCCCGTAGCTGGAGGATCCGCTGCTGGATCGCCTCGGCGCGGTCGATCAATTCCCTGTCCATGGCACTCCTCTCGGGGACGGTTCGGCACGAGCATCACTGCCCGTAACATTGAAAGCCCTCAATTATACCACCTGCCGCGACGGCGGGAAGCCGGTTGCACGGACCGGGCCGCATCGGGTACACTGGTCGTGGCTCCAGGCGGCCCGCCTGTGGTTTTTTGCAGGCGGGCCGCCTGCACCACTACCCCACTTGCAGGCGAGACGCCTGCACCCCTACACCACTTGCAGGCGAGACGCCTGCACCCCGA
>JABMRB010000936.1 GCA_013202865.1 Candidatus Nealsoniibacteriota bacterium
GTCCCGAGCCCCCAGCCCCCAGTCCCCAGTCCTGAGTCCTGAGTCCTGAGTCCCCACTTCCCCTGCCTCCGGTCCCGAGCCTGGCTTCCGTGGGGAAATCGGCAGAATCCGAAAAGTCGATTGGTCGCTTCTGTCGATACGACCGAATGTGTAGGTAGTAGCGGCTTGGCTTGCCCGCGGTACACTACTACCGTACAATATAGGCAAGTTGCAGCGTTGAAACAGAATGCGAGTGTCTTTCGGCGATGACTGTGCCCGACCAGCCCCGGGCGGTTCCTTAGACGCGAGGAGTTGTGGTATGAAACGGTCGCAAGTTATCGTAATGTTGGTGATAGCATCCGCCGTCCTTTTGACGGCCTTGCCGGCATCTGCCCAGGGTCGGAGGCCCTCTTCGTCGTATCGGCCGGCCCGGCCAACAATGAGCCCCTGGTTGAACCTCTCCAACCAACAGGGTGGCGCATTGGACAACTATCACATGTTTGTCCGGCCGGAAATGCAGCGACGCGACGCGAGCAGGCGACAGCAATACGACATCAACCGGCAAGGCGTGGATATCCAGTCGATGCGGCAGAGCATGTCGGGCGTGAGACAGGCGGCTGGAATGCGTCCTACCGGTACGGGCAGCATGTTCATGAACTACTCCCACTACTACCCGAACTTCGGCAGGCGTTGAGTTGCTGGTAGCTCCGCGTCTCTTACGGCCGGGTGATCTCTTCCGGCAGCAGTCCGTTCTCGGCCACGACAGAGCGGGCGCTACGCGGTCCGTCCCGGTGGCAGACGGAATTCCCCGCGATCACTCGCTTGCTCGAGCTGTTCGGTTCTGTATTGGAGCAGGACGCCATGCGGCTGCCGTCCCCATCTGCGCAGCCATGGAAGACCTTTCCGATTAGAAAGACTATTCCGGTTGGCTGTTTCTGCCGATTACGTGACTTATCTCTATGTGCGGTGGTGCGAGTAATGCATCTGCCGAATGTGGTTAAACTGGGCAATTTACAGCAAATACCCCTATGGCCCAAACGAAGTGGCATACACGATCCGCTAACGCAGCTTTGCTGCTGACGATGTTGGCTGCGCTTGGCAGCACCGGCTGCCACCTGATCCACACGGACTGCCCGCCCGTGTCCTGCGATATTCCGCGGGAGTTGGACAAGGCGATCCTGCCCCCCTACAGGATCGAACCGCCCGACATCCTCTTGATCGACGCGATGCACGTCATCCCTAAGAGCCCCTACTCGCTGAAGACGCTCGACACGTTGGCGATCCAGGTTCGCGGCACGTTGCCCGACGCCCCGATCGACGGCACCTACATGATCCGCCCGGGTGGCATCTTGAACCTCGGTTTCGCGTACGGTTCGCTGAAGGTTGCCGGCATGACGGTCGAGCAGGTGCAGGACGAGTTGGAAAAGTATCTCACACAGTACCTCCGAAACCCGCAAGTTGTGGTCACCGTCGCCGATCTGGCAGCCAAGCAACAGATTGCCGGCGAGCATTTGGTTGCACCCGACGGAACGGTTACCCTGGGTGGCTACGGTAGCGTGCTGGTCGTCGACAAGACTCTGACCGAGGCCAAGCAGGCAATTGAAGATCACCTCGGCGCCCACCTCGACAGCCCCGAGGTCTCGGTCGACGTCTACGCCTATAACAGTAAGAAGTACTACGTCATCACCCAAGGCGCCGGGATGGGCGACCACGTCTATCAGTTCCCGATTACGGGTAACGAGACGGTGCTTGACGCCATCTCACAAATCAACGGGCTAGACCAGGTGTCGTCGAAGGAGATGTGGATTGCCCGGGCCGGCCGCAACCAGGAAGGCCGCCACCAGAGACTGCCCATCGATTGGGTGGCGATTACGGAAGACGGCGACGTCGAAACGAACTACCAGGTCATGCCCGGCGACCGCGTCTTCGTCGCCCAGGACCCTCTGATCGCCATCGACACGTATTTCGGAAAAATCATTGCACCGTTTGAACGAATCATGGGCTTCGTAACGCTGGGTGCCGGTACAGTTACCCGATTCTCAGGCAACGTGCTCCGAGGCGGAGGCAACGCCCGTAATAACTTCTAGGGGATTCGAAAGCTCCCGCAACGGGGGCCCTTGTTTCGATTCGCGGAACCTATCATGAGCGCAAGTCGACCGGAAAATGCTTTGAGACGTTGCCGAGAAGGCCTCGGCTGGACGTGGCAAGCCTGGGCACTATTGGCGTTGATTGTCTGTCTGCCGGGTTGCCTCCAGCGGGGAGTCCATACGATCTCGTGGGGTACCACGCTGCCGAGACGAAGTGGAACGATCGCCGTTCGTGAGTGTCATGGCACTCCCGATCCATGGGCTCATGGACGCACTGTCTGGCGGCCGCTGGATTCCGGCTGCACCGCGTGGAGGCAGCCTGTCGACGGTGCGGTCGAAACAGACGTCAGCAACGCCGAGGACGCCCCAGCGCTCGCGCCGCAGACGAAGGCGCTACGGAATTCCAACCCGTCGTCCTTGCTGCCGGGGTATGAAGGCGGGTTGTTTCCCGAGATCGACGAACCGGACCCGTTGCCGGGTGTGGTTCCGGCTGAGCCAATCGAGCGGTCGATCCCCATGCCCGGGGCGTCAGCGCCCGCCGAGCAACCATTACCGGCCGGCGATCATGTCAGGCGGCTGAGCAAGCCTCCATCGTGACGGCCGAACCCTTCTTGGCGCTGGCAGCATGGTCTGAGGATTGGTGGAGATCCAATGGCCTCGGATCGAGCGGTCTCTGTCGCACGGGGCGCTCACTGGCGGAACGGATCTGCGATATCAGCGTTGTTTTCTGCCCGAGCACCTCTGCCAACAGCAACCCACTGCGAGCGCCACCAACACCGACCACACGATCAGGCTAGCCGGCTCCGGCACCTCGGGCGGAGACTCTTCAGGCAACGCGAGCTCAAGCTCGTCGTTGCCGCAAGAAGGCCGCCAGGCGATGCTCTCAATCTTGCCGCCGCCGAACAGGGCCGTGTCGACCTTGAACTCGATGAAGGCGTGTTGGCCGAAGTCGCTGTCGTAGTTGTAGATGTACTGCGTGGCCGCGCCCGCGTACGTGCCGGCGTTCGCGCCGCCGATACCGATTTGGAACTGCACATCGGTCGGAGGTCCAATCGGGTCTGCGATCCAGTCGTCCGCGTGGGTCGCCCAAAGGCTTCCCGCAGTCTGGTAGGGAGGACTGAGGGGACCGCCGGGTGGCAACAGGTCAGTCGCTCTAGTCGCACCGTTGCCCCAGAGCGTATAGGTGGTTCCGGGCGCGCCGAGCCCGATTTGCCCGTCCGTGCGGCTGGAGTCACCCGTTCCACCGCCGATCTCCATGCCGAAGATGCCCACGCTGGTTTCTATCCGCAAGTCGCCTGGCGAAAACTTGCTGAAACGGTTGTCGGGCCGTTGACCGGTGGCGATTGCAACGTAGAGCACGGAATCCAGGACGGAGGCCCCGAGAAACTCGGCATCGTAGTTCTGGCCGCCGAGGTTGGGGCCGACGGCGTAGTTGTTGCTAAGGTCGTTCGAGTCCTCGGCGTGATAGTACAACTTGCCATTCGGGACCTGGAAGTTATTGAGGACCCCCTGGTAGCCAGGATGGGTCGAGACGTTGGTGATCCCCGTACCAAAGACGAGGTGCTTGTCGCCGTCCAAGGATATGCCCCAGTCGGTCAGATCGCCGTCGATCACAACGGTGGCCGCCTGAGAAACTGAAATAGCCGAGATAGCCACCACGAGAACACACAATCTGAACATGCCCTTTGCCTCACCGCTTTGGAGTAAAGGCCCGTGATCGCCACTCCATCAAACGGGTGCCGGACACCACGCAGCCTATATCGCCTAGTCTACCCAGGCTGACGCACGGCTGTCAAGCAGTGGGGTGGTGAAATCTTCGTTCTGGCCTTACGAAACTGGAGTGTATCGCATAGTATATTCGCTTCGGACTCTGCTATACAGCAACCTGAGGACGCCACTATGACAAAACGCTATCTGGTAACCGGTTGTGCCGGTTTTATCGCTTCTAGGGTGTGCGCCCTGCTTCTAGAGAAGGGCGATCTGGTCGTTGGCGTGGACAACCTCAACGACGCGTACGACACGCGATTGAAACAATGGCGGCTGGCCACGCTCAAGTCGCACGAGGGTTTCCGCTTTCTGGAGACCGACATTACCGACCAGACCACGATGCGGCGATTGTTCGAGACCGACGCAGAGCCGCGCGGCCCCGGCGGTCCGTCGCAGCCGCCCTACGCGGCAGTGATCAATCTGGCGGCCCGGGCCGGGGTACGTCCGTCGGTCGAGAACCCCTGGATCTACTACCAAGCCAACTGCAACGGCACGCTGTCGCTGTTGGAGTTTTGCCGGCAGTTCGGCGTCGAGAAGCTCGTCCTGGCGTCCACCTCCAGTCTCTATGGCGGCGACAACCCGGTACCCTATCGGGAAGACGCCGACACCAACCGGCCGCTGTCGCCCTACGCGGCCTCGAAGAAAGCGGCCGAGGCGCTCGCCTACACCTACCATCACCTGCACGGGATCGACGTCTCGATGCTGCGATACTTCACGGTCTATGGGCCCGCCGGCCGGCCCGATATGAGCGTGTTTCGTTTCATCCGACGGATTGCCGAGGGCGAGCCGATCCTGGTCTTCGGCGACGGCTCGCAAAGCCGCGACTTCACCTATGTCGACGACATCGCCCGGGGCACGATCGCCGCGCTGCGGCCGCTCGGCTACGAGGCAATCAACCTCGGCGGCGACCGCCCGGTGAAGCTCTCGGAAATCATCGAGCAAATTGCGGAACTGGTCGGTCGTCCGGTACAAATCGAGTATCAACCGGCCCATCCCGCCGACGTGCCGGCCACATGGGCCGACATCAGCAAGGCCGCCCGGCTGCTCGACTGGTCACCCCAGGTTTCCGTCGAGGAAGGACTCCGTCGCTCGGTCGACTGGTACCGAGCCAACCGCGACATGGCCCTACCGCTAGAGTTGGGCGATCGGTAGCAGGCGAGTGGCACAGGCGTCCCGCCTGTGGTCGGTGGACATAGCCGCGAGTTGTGTCGATCACCACGCAGGTGAGACGCCTGCACCACGGTGATTACGCCCGACGACGCCGCAGCACCACGGCCAATCCGGCCAACGCACCCAGCAGCATCACGATGGTGCCCGGCTCGGGAACGGCCGCCGCGCCGGCTACTGGGGTTGTATAGTCCGCGTTGCCGAAATTCGCTCGCAA
>JABMRB010000937.1 GCA_013202865.1 Candidatus Nealsoniibacteriota bacterium
CAGAATCATCGATCAGGTGCTTCAGCAAAAATCAACATTAGGTCGCGGTTTCGCCGTAACACCTTACAGGACAACGAGTTATGCGCATTGACGAGAACCGTGTTTGGCAGGAGTTGCGTTAAATCACTTACGACGACGGGCGGTGCGGAAGGATGGCCCCAACTCGTTTTACTTCAACACGTTACATCGAGCGGCGTTTCTCATCGATTGCTCTAAGTCAAGTTAATGCCACCCAAACTAATGTGGTGTTTGCCGTGAATTAAGGTGGCATGAAAAGGTTCCCAAAGGTGGGGGTGACCTCCGCGCGCAACAGCCGGGCTCCGCCGCCGGTGGCTCGCTCCGACAAATGGGTCCTTTGATGACACAAACCCGGTAAGGTTTTAGCCAAGGAGCGCCGCGGGCCATCCAAGCCATGATTCCATCTCAAACCTCCTTTGTGAGGTTGGAAGGTGTTAGATCCAGCAGTTGCCCTACTCGCCGCACCGTATGGTACCATCTGGTTGCATACGCATAACGTGCGGTTTACGATCAATGGATATAACACCTGGAGCGTTCCCTTTTGCAGCCCCGGCCTCACGTGGTTTTGCGGCCCCGGCCCTGAGTTTCCGATCAAGCTCGGACAGCCGCGTGGTAATGTTCTTCAGCCGGGCCAAACGCTCGTCATTTTGGAGGAAGAGGAACTTTCCTCGCAAGTCGTAGAGTTGCACCTTGTGGTCTTTGCCATCGGCATGAATCCGCACAACGGTCGTCGCGCCGTCCACAAGCCCCCGCGGACCAACCATTACGATCCCCTGGGCTGCCAGTTTCTCATTCTCCCGTTTGACTTTCGCGTCGATTGACTGCTCGATCTCGGCCGCGTTGATCTTGAAGAAATCATTCGTGTCGATTGCCAATCGCAGCAACGCTTGGAGATCGTCTTTCGTGATCCTGGTCTCTATGCGAGCGTTGTCCTGATACCGATTGCCCAAGGTTACCGATCCATCTGCGCGAATAATCATTTGTGGGTCGTTGTTCTGCGGTTTCGTCATCCCACCCTCGTAGTCGTAAACAATTACCGTTGCCGTCGCGCCAGCCGGCAAGGCGTGGGTTTTCGTCTCGGCCGCTTTATCGCTCGGATTCGGAGCCTTTTCCTCAGGAAGCGTGTCGGCAGCAAAGGCGACGGTGCTCAGGGACAGGACGGCGAATAGTAGAACGTGGCGCATCGGAGTCTCCTTGTCTATATGGACTGCAGGACAATTAGGGCGATTCTATGCGTTAGACGCTGATAGTTGAAAAGAAGTTCCCAGCCATCTTTGTTCTTGTGTCCTGCCCGCGTTGTACGTTCGGCGGGCTACTGGCCGACAACGGGTCTCTGTCGTAACTTGTTCACTGTAAAGTAGTTGCGTCACAACGGCATCGGCCTCGGGAACCGGTGAAGCATGCAGCGCGAGCAGGCCACAAGGCAGGTTTGCGAGCGCGCGATTTTCTCGAATAAACCGCATAAGTCCCCAGCAAATCGCTTGACATCTCGGACGCAATTGGGATAAAATGCCACCGTGTTTGGGCGAGGGTTCGCAAGTCTTGAGGGGGAGTTGCGTACCGGGAAGAGGCCAGAATGAACGCCCGATTCGGTTGCTGCCAGGGTTGCAGCCGTTCGGCAGGGGGGACCCTGCTTAATGGCCATGCATCTGTTGTGCGCGCTCTTGCGCCGGAATTCTCCCGTGGCCGAACCTTGTGGTGCGGCTGGTCCGCCTCTGTTGTCTTATCGTCGTTGAACGATCCCCAGCTTGGAAGGAGCTTGCGATGCCGTTGCGCATTTTCGGCCGTCCCGGACGGGAACGCTGCTCTTGCTGCAAGACGTGCGACAATTCGCCGAAGAAGCGACTGAACTTCGAGCCGCTCGAGCAACGCCGTTTGCTCAGTGTTGTTGCTGGGTTCGAGGCGAAACCGCTGGCCGCCGCGGCCAACCCACCGGTCGTCTACGTCGACGCGGACGCCGCGGGCGACAATGACGGATCGAGTTGGGCGGACGCCTTCAACGATCTCCAGCACGCCTTGGACGCTGCCGTTGCCGGTAACACGATTCAGGTGGCCGAGGGCACCTACACGCCGGCCGGACCGGGCGGCGACCGCACGGCAAGTTTCCAACTCGTCAACGGTGTCGCCGTCGTAGGTGGATTCGCCGGCTCCGGCCAACCGGACGCCGACGCTCGAGACGTGGACGCCTACGAGACGGTCCTTAGCGGCGACCTCGATCGCAACGACGCCGGTCCGTCGTATAGCCCGTCGAAGGACGACAACTGCTATCACGTCGTCACCGGCAGCGGGACCGGCGCCACCGCCGTGTTGGACGGATTGACCATCACGGCCGGCAAGGCCTACGGATATGGGGAGAACCACATCGGCGGCGGGATGGTTAACGTCTCCGGCAATCCGACGTTGAGGCAGTGTACGTTCACGGCGAACTGGGCGGGCGACCGCGCCGGCGGAATCTACAACGTCGCCAGCAGCCCCACGCTGATCGACTGCACGTTCAGCGAGAACACAACCGGCGGCGGCGGCGGCGGTGGGATGTACAACCACAACGGCAGCAATCCTATCCTGACCGACTGTACGTTCAGCGGAAATTACGCCAGCTCCCCCGGCGGCGGAATGTACAACTACAACAGCCATCCGATCCTCACCGGTTGCTTCTTCAGCGGGAACGCAGCGGGCGACGCGTCCGGTTACTCGAGTGTCGGCGGCGGCGGCGGGATGTACAACCGCCAAGGCAGTGCACCGACGCTGACCAATTGCGTGTTCAGCGGGAACATGACGGTCAACAACAACGGTGGCGGGATGCGCAACTTCGACATCAGCAGCCCGACGTTGCTCAACTGCACCTTCAGCGGAAACTCGTCGGCTAACAGGTTCGGCGGCGGTATGTACGTCGACGATGGCAGCCCGACGCTGGTCAACTGCATCTTCTGGGGCAATACCGACAAGGACAGTGCGGGCGAGTCGGCACAGATTTGTGGCGGCATGCCCGTCGTCAGCTCTAGTTGCATTCAAGGGCTGGATTCGTTCGCGGGCAACGACAACATCGGTGCGGACCCGCTGATGATGGACGTTGACGGGCCCGACGACGTGCTCGGTACCGAAGACGATAACCTGCGATTGTGGCCGGGATCGCCTTGTGCGGATGCGGGTAACGACTCGGCCGTTGTGCCCTCGCTGCCGACCGACTTTGACGGAGACCCCCGCATCGCAGACGCCGCCGTGGATATGGGCGCCTATGAGGGACCCAAACAGGGGTTCGTGCTGAGCACGCAGTCGATCGTCGCTACGGAGGGAGAGACGGCAACGTTTACGGTCGCCTTGGCGATCGACCCGCTCGCTGCGGTCGAGGTTGCCGTGGCCGTCGAGTCGGGCGATCCCGACGTCACGGTCGAGTCCGGCCGATCGCTCACGTTTAACTCGGCCAACTACTCCGATCCGCAGGTCGTCACACTTGCCGCGGCAGAGGATTGGGATACCATCACCGGCTCGACGTTGGTCTTGGTCAGTGCCCCCGGACTGGTGAGTTTCGGCGTGACGGCGACCGAAGCGGACAACGAGCCCCATCCGAACGTTCTGCTCGTGGATGCCCGGGCCCCGGGTGCCAATAACGGCTCGACCTGGACAGATGCGTTTACCGACTTACAGGAAGCACTGCGCTTCGCGACAACGCACGTGGACATCCGAGAGATCCGGGTTGCCCAGGGCGAATACCGGCCGGCAGAGCCCGATGGCGACCGCACGACGACGTTCCAGCTCGTCGACAACGCGGCGCTCCGGGGCGGTTACGCCGGCTACGGCGAGGCAGATCCCGACGCCCGAGACGTCGATCTCTACGAGACCGTGCTCAGCGGCGACCTCAACGGCGACGATGGTCCGGGCTTCGTGGGCAATGGCGAGAACAGCTACCACGTGGTCAACGGCGATCAGCATAACCTTCTGTCCCCCACGGCGGAGGTCCTCGATGGCTTCACCATCACCCGGGGCAACGCGGACGGACCTTCTGTGCCGGACACCGAGGGCGGCGGAATGTTCTGCGACAGCGATGCGACGGTGATCGACTGCACGTTCACCGAGAATTTCGCCGCCTACGGTGGCGGTGGAATGTACTGCGGCCCCTCGTCCGGTGTCACCGAGCCGACACTGATCAACTGCACCCTCGTCGGCAACGCGTCCGGTCAGGAGGGCGGCGGACTAATGATCGGCGACAGCGATCCCACGCTGATCAACTGCACGATCCGCGGCAACACGGCCGGCACGGCCGGCGGCGGCGTGATGTTCTTCACCGATAACATTTCGACGCTGGTCAACTGCGTGATCAGCGGGAACTCTGCGGGCTCCGACGGCGGTGGGCTGTACGCCAAATACTGCTTCGGCACCACGCTGACCAACTGCACAGTCAGCGACAACACAGCCGGCAACGTCGGCGGCGGGTTGTTCAACGCTTCCGGTTCGTTCGTCAAGCTTGCCAACAGCATCTTCTGGGCCAACCAGGACAGCGGCTGCATGGATGAATCGGCGCAGATCGACGTCGACGGGTATTGGGACGACTATCCGATCGTCGATACCAGTTGCATTCAGGGCTGGACCGGCGCGATGGGCGGAACCGGCAACCTCGGCGACGATCCGTTGTTCGCGGACGCCGACGGAGCCGACGACGTGTTCGGCACCGAGGACGACAACCTGCGGCTGTTGCCCGGCTCGCCGTGCATCGACGCCGGCAACAACACGGCGGTACCGCCGGAGGTCGTTACGGATGCGGACGGCAATCCGCGGATCGCCGGTGCGATGGTCGACGTCGGCGCGTACGAATACCAAGGGCCGCAGACTTGGTACGTCGACGACAACGCGCCGAAGGACCCCGGCCATGACACGCCGCAACAGAGCGATCCGCTGGAAAACGGCAGCGCAGCCCATCCCTTCGACGCCATCCAAGAGGCCGTCGATGCCGCGGCCGACGGCGATACGGTGCTCGTACTCGACGGCACCTACACCGGCCAGGGCAATCGCGACGTCGAGGTCTCCAGCAAGGCAGTCACGATCCGCAGCCAGAACGGGCCGCAGCGGACGACCGTCGACTGCCAGGGAAGCGAACAGGAGTTGCATCGCGGCTTCTACTTCCACCGGGGCGCCGAACGCGCGCACGAGATCGTTCTGGACGGCTTTACGATCACCGGTGGCTACGCGACGACCGGGGGCGGCATCTCGTGTGTCTTGGTCAGCCCGACGATTCAGAACTGCACGATCCGCGGAAACGTGGCACGTTACGGCGGCGGGGGAATCGTGTTTAGCGACAGCAACGCGGCGGTAATCGATTGCACGATCGAGAACAACCAGGCCCGTGGCGGTGGTGGAATCCTCGCCGATGAGATCAGCAGCCCGACGTTGCTCAACTGCCAGATCGTCGGCAACTCGGCCGACGACAGCGGCGGCGGCGCCTCCAGCACCGACGCAAGCCGTCCCACGTTTGTCGGCTGCATCTTCAGTGGGAATCGGGCGGGCTCCGTCGGCGGCGGATTGAACAACCACGACAGCCGCCCCACGTTGATCAACTGCACCTTTGCAGGCAACTCCGCCGAATTGGGTGGCGGTATGAGGAACTTCTACGCCGATTATGGCCCGACGGTGACCAATAGCATCTTCTGGGGCAATCACGACGGCGGCGGCGACGGCGAAAATGCACAAATCAGTGGCGGCGACCCGGCCGTCAACTATTCATGCATCCAGGGCTGGACCGGCGCGCTGGGCGGCACCGGCAACTTCGGCGACGATCCCCTCTTTGTCGACGATCCCCTCTTTGTCGACGCCGACGGGCTCGACGGCGAGCGCGGCACGCCGGACGACAACCTGCGGCTGGCGCCCGGCTCCGCCTGCATCGACGCGGGCGCCAACTCCGCGGTTGGTCCGTCGGTCGTCACCGACTTGGACGGGAATCCCCGCTTCGTCGACGACCTCAACACACCGGACACCGGCAGCGGCACACCTCCGATCGTGGACATGGGGGCCTATGAGTTCCAGGGCCCGCGTCTCGTCTACGTCTACGTCGACGCCGGCGCCACGGGGGACAACGACGGGACGAGTTGGGCCGACGCCTTCAACGACCTCCAAGATGCCTTGACGCTTGCCGTTGTCGGCGACGAGATCTGGGTGGCAGCGGGTGTCTACACGCCGGCCGGACCCGGCGGCGACCGCCAGGCCACGTTCCAACTCGCCAGCGGTGTGGCCCTGGTAGGTGGTTTCGCCGGCTTCGGCCAACCGGACCCGAACGCCCGGAACGTGGATGCCTTCGAGACGATTCTCAGCGGCGACCTGGACGGCAACGACGGATCCGAGTTTGCCAACTACGACGAAAACAGCTACCACGTGGTGACCGCCAGCCAGACCGATGAAACCGCCGTGCTCGACGGCTTCGTCATCATCGCCGGCAATGCCGACGGTGCGGACCTTGAGGAGCGGGGCGGGGGGATGCTGATCTTCAAAGGCAGCCCGATAGTGACCGATTGTACCTTTCGCCAGAATCTAGCGGGGTTTGGCGCGGGGATGTGCAACTGGTCGGGGCAGCCCGCGATGTCCGACTGCACCTTCCGCGATAACGTGGCCGAAGGTCACGGCGGCGGGCTGATGGTTATGGGAGTTAACGTGTTGCCGGTCGTAAACTGCACTTTCAGCGGGAACTCGGCCGCCGTGAATGGCGGGGCAGTATGGAACTTTGACTGCTCCGTCGTGCCGTACGTCAACTGCCTCTTCAACGGAAATACGGCCGGTCGCGACGGCGGCGCGATATGGAGCGTTGATGGCGGTGGCGATCAGTTTGTCAATTGCACGTTCACCAACAACACGGCGGGCGGGCGAAGCGGCGCAATCGAAATCGACTACTGGCCGACTCTCGATAACTGTATCTTCTGGGGCAACCGCGACAGCACTGGCACCGGTGAGTCGGCGGTTGTCCGAGGTTACTACGACGACCCCGCCTTCAACTACTGCTGTATCCAGGGGTGGACCGGCACCTGGGGTGGCGTCGGCAACCACGGTGCCGACCCGTTATTCGTAGACGCCGATGGTCCCGACGACGTGGCGGGCACACAAGACGACAACCTGCGGCTGGCGCCCGGCTCGCCGTGTATCGACTCGGGCGACAACGTGGCCGTTCCTGCGTCGATCGTCGCAGACCTCGACGGCAATCCCCGCATCATGGCTGCCACGGTCGATCTGGGCGCTTACGAATCCCTCTACGAGTCCTTCGAGTTGGTCGTTTCCACAAGCGTCGACGAAGCGGACGGCAACTATGGCCCGGGCGATCTGAGTCTGAGAGAGGCCTTGGATCTGGCGGCAAGGCGGCCGGGCGACGACGTGATTCGATTCGGCGACGACCTTCGTGGCAGCACGATTACACTCGACCCGATTCTGGGCCAACTGGAAATCGACAGCAACGTCGAGATCCGAGGTCTCGGCGCCGAACAGTTGACCATCGACGCCGCCGACGGCAGCCGAGCGTTCTACGTGGCCGAGAGCACAACCGCAACGCTCCGCGGACTGACCGTCACCGGCGGCAACACAGGCGGCGATGGCGGCGGGATCAAGGTCCGCGGCGGGACCCTGACGGTGGCCGATTGTGCGATCGTTGGCAACCGGGCCAACCAGGGCGGCGGTCTGTTCGCCGACGACGGTAGTTCGCTTGCCGTTACCGGCAGCACGATCGCCTCGAACGAAGTGACCAACGACGGCGGCGGGATCTATTGCGGCGGTGGGAGCACCTTGAGCCTGATCGATTCGACGATCGGTTTCAACCGGGCCGATGACGACGGCGGAGGCCTTTACCTCCGGCACAGCGAGGTGACCGTTGCCCGTTCGACGATCGACGGCAACTACGCCGGTGAAGGTGGCGGAATCCGCATCCGCGGCGGACAAGCGGAGATCACTTATTGCACGATCGCCCGCAACGAGGCACCCTACGAGGGCGGCGGCGGTATTTTCCTCGTCGACGCCAATCCGACCATCAGCCACTGCATGTTCCGCGAAAACGAGACCGACACCGACTACAGCGCCGGCGGCGGGGCCATTTATTGCTTGCAGAGCAGCCCTGTGATCGACTCCTGTGCGTTCGTGGATAATCAGACCATCGGCGGTGGCGGGGCCGGCGTCTACTGCGACGAGGACAGCGACCCCACCGTCACCAACTGCTCCTTCGTTGCCAACGGCGGGCCGGGGATCACCGCCGCCGGGGGAACCGCCCCGATCATCGAGAACTGTGCGTTCGTGGGTAATTCGGCGGGAATCCGTTGTAGCGGCGACAGTGCCCCAGCGATAGTAGCTTGCTCGTTCACCGATAACTACGATGCGGCCGTCTACAGTTCCAGTTCCATGGGCGTGACGGTCGTCAATTGCACGATGGCCGGCAACGGCGGCGGCGTCTACATCGACGGCAGCGGCCCGGCCGCGATCATCCATTGCACGATCCTCAATAATCACAGCGACGCCGGAATCTACTGCTACGACGCCCATGCGACCGTCAGCAACAGCATCATTCGCAACAACACCAACGGCGACGTTGAGCTCAACGTCCTGCTGCGCAGCGGCGCAACCGCCTCGATCACTTACAGCGACGTCGGCGGTGGCTTTCCGGGAGAGGGTAATTTTGACGCCGACCCACAGGTCTATTTCACGCCGGGCTACTGGAACGACGGCGGCACGCCCCAGGACGAGTGCGACGATCTTTGGACCATCGGCGGCTATCGCCTGTTGCCCGGCTCGCCTTGCATCGACGCGGGAATGGACGCGGGTGTCAATACGGACATCTACGGTAGCCTCCGCCCGTTCGACGCTCCGGGCGTCGACCACAACGGTCCGCTGCCGGAGTTCGACGTCGGGGCCCATGAATTCACAACCGCCATGGGCACGATCCGTGGCAGCAAGTTCCTCGACGAAAACGGCGACGGCGTATGGGACCCTGCCGAGCCGGGGCTGGAAGGCAGCACGATCTACCTCGATCTCGACGGCAATGGCCACTTAGACCACAACGAGCCGACCGCCGTGACCGATCCCGACGGCAGCTACACCTTCGACCAGCTTGCCCCGAACACGTACACCGTGGCCGAGTTGACCCCCGACGGCTGGCAACAGACCCTGCCCGGGATGAACACGGCGCAGATCGGGCGAGTCAGCCTTGCCCACGACGGCTCTGAGGCAACCGAGCGAAGCCGCCAACCGTCGGTCAGCGCCGACGGCCGCTACGTGGCCTTCGCCTCGCGCGCCTCGAATCTGGTGCCGGGTGACACAAACGATCGGGAAGACGTCTTCGTCTACGACAGCGACGCCGACACGATCCGATGCATCAGCATGACGCCCCAAGGCACGACCGGCAACGGCGCGAGCCTATGGCCCTCGATCACTCCCGACGGCCGCTACGTGGTGTTTGTTTCGCAAACGTCCGACCTCGCGACGGACACTCTCAAGGGCCGCTCGAATATCCTCGTTCATGACCGCCAGACGGGCACGACTGAAGTGGTGAGCGTCACCTCCGACGAACTCCCGGCGGACAGCCATAGCTACGATCCGGCCGTCACACCCGACGGACGCTTCGTCGCCTTCCGCTCGTGGGCCCGAAATCTGGTTCCCGGCGATACCAACAACGACGACGATATCTTCGTCCGCGACCGGCTTCTTGGCGTTACCGAGCGCGTCAGCGTGGCTTCCAACGGCGCCGAAGGTGACGGCAATAGTTACCACCCCTCGATCAGCGCCGACGGCCGATACGTGGCCTTCGAGTCGTACGCCACGAATCTCGTGCCCGGCGACTCGAATCACACCGGCGACGTCTTCGTCGCCGACCGGCAGAACGGCACCGTCCGGCGCGTCAGCCTGACCGGCAACGGCACACAGAGCAACGGCTACAGCTCTCAACCCTCGATCAGTGCCAACGGCCGGCACGTGGCCTTCACGTCCGGTGCTTTCAACCTCACGCCGGGGGATTCCAATTGGGAAGCCGACGTCTTCCTCAGCGGCCCGCCCGCGCCTTCACCGCTTCGGGGTACGTATCGCGTCGCCGTCCATCCGGGCCAGACCGTCGATGACGTGGATTTCGGCAACCGTCACGTCACCGCCGGACTTGTCGGCGAGCACGTCTTCTACAATAAGTTCGCGATTGACGACAACAATCCACTCGCCCGCGCCGGCGACGATCTGGCAATCGCCACCGACAAGACGGCCCTTCGGCCGGGCGAAGTTGCCACCGGTGCCAACTACACCAGCTACAGCGGCGGTATCAACGGGATCCTAGTCGATATTGCCGGCCTGACTGACGGCGTGACACCGACGGTCGACGACTTCGAGTTCCGCATCGGCAACAGCGACATGCCGGGCGACTGGCCCGAAGTGACGACCGTACCGACCGTTACGTTGCGGGAAAACGCCGCCGATGCAACTTGGGGTGACGGGGAGTCACTCCGGGTGGTCATCGTCTGGCCCGACGGCACGATCCGCAACGCATGGCTGGAAGTAACCGTCAAGGCCGCCCGGCTTGGTCTGGCCCGTGACGACGTCTTCTACTTCGGCAACGCCCTGGCCGAGGCGTGCAATTCGGCCACCGACGCCCGGGTGACGGTAGCCGATCTGCTGATCGCACGAAACAATCCCCGCGACTTCCTGAATCCCGCGGACGTCACGTGCCCTTACGACTACAACCGCGACGGGTTCGTCAACGCGACGGACGTCCTGTTGGCACGGAACAACCAGACCTCGTTCCTCAACGCCCTGAACCTGATCGATCTGTCGGCGGCAGACGAAGCGGTCCAGGAAGCAGATTTGGCCGATCTGGCATGGCTGCACGACACGGTCCGAGCGGACAACGCGGACGGCGGAGCCGACAGGCAAGACGCCGCCGTGGCTGTGGACCTGTTGCTGCTGACTGCTAACTGGTAACGTGTGGCTATTGCGAGAACCGCTAGCCGAGGGCGGAAGCCCACGGAGGAGGAAGGAATTGCAAATTGGTAATTGCAAATTGACAATTGTAAATTGACAATTGTAAATTGAAGAAAGATGATGGCCACTTGCCCAAATCGGTTCTTGGGCGTATCCTTATGGAAACTGGTGGAAGGTATCCTCGAAGTCCCCCCGGTCTGTTCACCGGGGGCTGAATAGTGTTGGTTCAAGCAAGGAGAATCCGATGGCAAACCTCGCAGTTACGCTGAAAGAAGAGATTCAGCGTTTGGCTCGAAAAGAAGTCAAATCCCAAACGGGGGCGACGAAACAGGCGGTGGCCCAATATCGGCGCGAGATCGCTACGCTCAAGCGGCAAGTGCGGGAGCAGGACAAGAAGATCGGCTTCTTGGAGAAACAGGAGCAGAAGCGTCTCGGACAACCGCAAACCGCCGAAGAACCCGCTGGGGACGTCCGGTTTTCGGCTAAATCGGTCAAAGCGCAGCGTCGCCGGCTCGGTCTGTCCGCCAAGGACTACGGGAAGCTCGTGGGCGTCTCGTCGCTGACCATTTACAACTGGGAACAAGGCAAAACCCGCCCGCAGAAGGCTCAACTCGCTTCCCTGGTCGCCATTCGGGGAATCGGCAAGCGTGACGCATTGGCTAAGCTCGAACTGCTCAGCGCCGAAGCGGAGAAGGCCGCACAGAAGCCCCGCAAGAAAGCTCGGAAGAAGGCCAAGAAGTAGGCTCGGCAACACCCTGAGAGAACAGAACGACCGCTCATCCGTGGTTTCGCGAATGGGCGGTCGTGTTTTCTGAGGCCATTCTTGTGGTAGGACGGATTTTCAATCCGTCTTGGGCAGCGCGGATTAAGAAACCGTCCTACGGTTCTCTCCCATAGCGGCCGTCCAAGCACAACGTTGCGTCTTGTGCGGGAAAACCCTCACCCCCTACCCCTCTCCCGCAGGCGGGAGAGGGGAGTTATTGCAGGATGGCCACTTACTGGCCCGCCTTGATGAACTCCGCGATGTTCTTCAGGTCGATTTCTCTTGCTTCTCGGTTCAGAGCGATGCGTTCCTCGGCGCGGCGGCGTCCGTCTTCGGTCCAGGCGTTTGCCTCCACGTAGTCGCCGCAGAACGGAACGACCAGATCGATCCATGCTGCCAGCTTGTCGAGCTCTTCGCGGGAGAGCTTGTTGGGTGCCGGGCATGGGGACGCTTCGGGATCGTTGACCAAGAGTAGCTTGCTGCGGGTCGAGCCGCCGTATTGCGGCGGGATCATGGTCGGTTCGGAGGAGTTGTTGATCCAGTTGACGATCTCGTTGGATTCACCCCGCTCTTGATGCGGCTCATACTTCTTGTCCGGCGTCGCGGTTAGCGTGAGATAGGAGCGTGCCCAGTTGCGCTGCGATTGCTTGTAGTAGACGGGCTCATCGGTGAGCAGGTAGTTTGCGGCAGTGCCTCCCGCTTTGTGACACTCGGTGCAGTGCTTATCAAGGATCGGCTGGATCTCCGTCGGATAACTGAATCCTCGCGGCGGCCCGTAGAACGGTTTGAGCTTCTCGGTGCCTGCCTTCATCGCAAGGCTGACCTTACGGCTTGCATGCACGGCTTCGTTCTTATTCTCGTGACAGCCCACGCAGGAAAAGGTCTCGCCCGGCATCAGCGTGGACCAGGAACGCATGGTCTGGACGACCTGGTTTTTCTCGTTGAGTGCCTGGAAGTAGACCGGGGTCCTGGCAGGAACGGCAAACATGGCCGATCCGTCTTCGTGAACCGTGGCATCGCCGAGGATCGCTTTGACGTCCCAGGCCCCGGTTCCAATGGCGATGGGCGTGACCACGCCGGCGTTGCCACCGGCGCCGCTACTCTCGTTGTGGCCGATATCCATCTCCCGGAACCTCAGTTCCACGACGCGCAGCCGCTTGATCGTGCCGCGCGGAATTCCCTTGAGGCCCGGGCCGACGTAGATATCCTGCATGAAATAGGTACCCGTCTTCTTGCGATAGTCCACGACCGACGGTCTGACGCGAGGAACCGTCCGTTGCATCACGGGGATCGGCTTCATCGACGAAATCCGAGGGTCGGCCGCCAGGATCTCGCGCCGGCCGTCGGTGGTCATGTAGTAGAGATTGAACCGGATGATGTCTTTCGTGTCGCCGTGCATTTCCATGCCGTCTTCAAGGCGGCGAAAGTAAGCGAGCGGATCGTAGCTCACCAACAGGGAACGTTCGTCGAGCGGGAACGGGTAGCAATAATGGCCACCCTGCTTGGCGTACATGTCCGTTCTCTCATAAGGAGGCTTCTTTCCCGAGGGGATCTCGATGATGCCGTCGGTGCCCTGCCTGCCTTTCGAGGGATCGATAACAACCAGTTTGCCACTCTGCGGCGTGTGGTGGCCGCCAACCAGGCAGATCACGTTCGAGGTGCCGGGAATACCGCGCGGGTGAAAGAAGTTCGTCGGCTCGAACGTGTTGTTGCCATAATACTCGGTCTGGGCCGTGCCGTCGGGATTCATCTGGAAGAGTGCCTGGGTGTAGACCTGGCTGCGGTCGTTGTAATCCCACCGCATGTAGACAACCCGGCCGTCGTCCAATACGGTCGGAAAGAGCGTGTGGACCTGGTCGAAGCCGACGCGCCGGGCGTACTTTCCATCCTTGTCGCAGATGAAGAGGTTACTGACGTCCGGCCCGGCACAGTCGACCGTCTGCACGATCCGCGTCGAATTGAACATGATATTGCCGTCGGGAAGATAGCAGGGCTCGTAGCTGGCTCCGAACGTATCCGCGCCGGTGATCGGCCGCGTCTTGCCGGTGGCCAGTTCCATCTCGTAGATGTTGTAGTGCCGGCTTTCGTCGGTCTCCTTCCGCCATGCGAACAGCAGTCGCTTGGCGTCGTAAGAGAGTTCCGGATCGCGGATCGTGCCGCCCGAATCGGTCGCGATCAGTTCCGTTACCGCGGCGAACCGGCCGTCGGCAGATGCCTCGTTGTCGAGATCGAGCCGACACAACCCGCCGTACTTATTGCCGTCCCACGTGGTGTATTCGGTGTATCCGAAATTCATGTTGCCCATATTCTGATGCCGGACGAAAACGACCTGACGGGTCCTCTCCAACAACGGCTTGAGCCGGGCTACCCTGCGAATCAGACAAGCGTTGACGTAGAGGTCGAGGAAACGGCGATCGTCCGGATCGGCGCCGGCAGTGACCAATTCGCCTAATTCCCGGCCGAGAGAATCGGACTGCTTGCCGCACTCGACCAGGACGTTCTCGATCAGCTTCTGCTCCAAGGAAGTGTCCCGGTCCGTCTCGAGGTAGTCGGCCAGATCGCCCTTGCCGTCCAAGCCGCCTTTCCACTCGCTGGTCTTTCCCGCGCTGTCCTGCATGAGCCAGTCGGTCTGGATGGGGAAATCCTGCCAGAAGCGGGCGGCGTATCCCGAGCCGGTCATCAGGTCGACTTGCCCGCCTGAGCCGCGAACCCGACGGCGCGCATCGAGCATCGTTTGCTGCCAGTTTGGCTGCTTGGCATAGTCGACCTCCGGGATGATCTCAGGGGTCGGGGGATCGGCTCGCAACGCAGCGCAGATAAGCAGGATGGTCACTATCAACGCCAGACGGGCCGCATGGCGCACGTTCTTAGTGCGTTCTCCCTTCTCCCCGCTTGCGGGGAGAGGGGCTGGGGGTGAGGGGTCTTGATATAGACTCTTTACCAACGACTTCTTCATGCCGACTCCTTTCAGATCGCGAGCCAGTTCAGTTGGACTTATTGATCGCCTCGGCCATGGCGTAGCCGATCAGCGAGTAATTGGATGACGAGCCGTTGTAATGGCAGTACCAGTTCACGCCTCGACGCAGGAACTCGTCGTTCTGTTCTTTGGTGGGCAGGTGGTTCTCTTCCGTGTCCTTGATCCCCTTCTTCTGTTTCTCGCCCCAGTAAGCATCGCTGATTTTACGAAGTTCCTGGAGGCGCACGTCCCAGAAATCGACCGTCGGGACGAAGGTTACGTTCTTGAGTGATTTGTCTTCTCCTACCGCTTTCTGTGCCGCGCGGAGTTTCACGATGCCGTTTGCCTCGAAGTCATCGTCGTATTTCTTCGCCTTCTCGGCAATCTCGTGCCCACCGATTCCCAATTCGCCGATCACGATGGGCATATCGGGGGCACCGAGATCTTTTCGCACGTCGCGGAACATGGCCGCAAGGTGCTTCGGGTATTGCTTGATAACGTCGTGCCCGGCACAGAAATCGTTCCAGCCCTGAAACCAGGCAAACCCGACAATCTCGTAGCCTTGGCCTGCATAGCCGGGGACGATATCCTGGATGTTGTCGAGGGTTTCTTTGACGTCGGCAATCATCATACGATAGTACAGGCCGATCTCGCGATCGCCGCCGTCTTCGCGTTGACTTTTCAGCACGTCCGCCGCGGCCCCGGTCGGCTTGCCGGCACTCGGCGAGCGGAAATCGCAATAGACGTCCTTGCCGCCCCAGGCCGTCTTGATCAGCAACACGGGCGCGTCGTACTTCTCGCCCATGATCGTGCCGAACATCAGCTCGGGGCCGATTTCATTTTCCTCGCCCCCCCAGCCGACGGTCAAAGGGCCATGTTTCTTCTCCTTCACTTTCCATGCGATCGTTACGTCGTCACGAACCGCCCAGGAACCGTCCTTGTTTTGCAGTTTCTTCAACAGGTGCCCGTATTTCGGATGTTCCCCCAGGACAGGCAGGCTACGCATATCGCCATGGCCTTCCATATTGGACTGTCCTGCCAGGATAAAGACCTTCACTTTCTTGTCGGCCGCCCGGACTTGTGTAGCAAGCCCGAGGAGTAGGATGGCACCAAAGATTGCGATGGTTGATCGAGATTGCTTCACGGTTTTCTCCTTGTCTTTGCCGATTGCCGGGTTTGAGAATTCGTTGCTGTTTCATTATACCAATGCGATTTCCAGTAACGTCGGTCGATTTCGTACGGATCGATCGGGTCGTCGGGACCGAACTGCTCGGGCAGGATCCCGTAGAGTTTCATCTCGCGGATATAGTGTTCGTTCGGGCGGAAGCCGGGCATGTCGAACCGTTTGATTCGGTTGAGCTTCTCTTGCGCTTTGCAGATCACAGCCAGCATTGCCTGATAGTCGGGGTCGTCGGTGCTCTCGAAAACGTAAACCGTCTCCTCAACGGTCTCACCATCTTTCTGAACCCTCTTTACCATGCCCAATCCGCCGCCCGCCGGCGCCAGTGCCTTGAGCAATGGAAGTGACATCTCCGGGCGGGTCAGGTTACAGGTGATGGCCGGGTCCAGGTTCAACTTGTCGTGACACGTGTTACACCGGTTTTCGGCCACTCGATTGAACACGGCGTTTCTTTGGTCGTCATTCAGCAAACCGGTTTCAAGGGCATCCAGCATGCCGCTGCCAAGGGCTGCGTAGGTGCCCGGATAGGTCGCGGCGGTCTCGATCCAAAGCCGCACCATTTTCTTTTCGTGCTCCGTTGCCTGAATATCGACCTCGATGTCCCGATGCTGTCCGTCCAGTTTCTTGAGCAGTTGGCTTGCGGACGACCCGATACTGCGTGGCGGTCGATTGCCGTCTCCGTTGCCGCCGTCGGAGAACTGGCCGTGGAAAGTCAGGTAGGCGTAACTGTGCGAATAGATGGGCCCTCGATCGCCGGACAGAATCACCCCGCCCGCACGCGGTCCGCCTTGTTCGGTTGCTTGGTAGTCGTGACACGCAAGGCAGTGTCGGTCGAGGATCGGCTGGATATCCCTTGGGAAATCGAACACGTCGGGCACGTCAGGGATCGGCTCGATCTTGCTCGGCGATCGGGCCATTGTCGTGGTCCGGCGAAACGATCGAGGGGTGTGTCGCCGATCTTCGTGACACCCGACACAACCCAGGCTCTCGCCCGGCTGGACCGTCATAAAACTCTGCATCCGTTTGACCGACAGGTCGTTCTCGTCGAGCGCGACGAAAAAGATGCTTCGCAGGGCCGGCAGCTCGAAGTTGGCCGAGCCGTCCTCTTCGACCGGGACGGTACCGAGGATGCGTTCCAGTGTGAACGTCCCGCCGATGGTCAAGGGCGCTTGGCCGCCGCTAAAATTAACCGGTTTGGGCAGTACTTCGAGCACGAGCAGTTTCTTGATGTCGCCCGGCTTGACGCCCGTCATGTTGCGGCCGACGTACACGTTGTCGAGAAACACCTGACCGGTCGGCTGCTTGCGGTCGACTCGCGGTGGAATAACCTGCTCTCGCAGGCGAGCACGAATGGGACGCGGCTCTTGGATACCCATTTCATTGTGTCGCCAGACCTCCGGCAATGTGTAAATGGGCAGGACGGCTCCTTCGGAACTGATCAGGACGATTTCCGTCATACTGGCCGCGAGGAACAGGTCTTCGGAAAGCGGATACGGATCGCGATACATGCCGTTCTTGACGATTGTTTGGGCGTTTTCCCGCACGTCGGGCCCCTCGCTCGGATCGACGATCGTCACCACACCTTCGTGTTCCGGGCGGCCGTGCTCGGGCGAGAATGATGCGAGGACGTTCTTCGTGCCCGGGATCGGTTTTGCATCGATCATCAGGATGTCGCCGTGCATGTTGCCGAAGAACACCGTCTGGTTCGTCCCGTCGGGATTCATCGTCCAAAGGTGATGGAAACGGACCTGGCTGCGGTCGATGTATTCCCACCGTTGATAAAGGATGCGACCGTCGGGCAGAACCCACGGCGTGTTGTCCTGTTCCATGTTGGCCGACAGCGCCCGAATGTTCTTCCCGTCCGCGTCGCAGCGATGAATGATGGCCACGCGCACATAGTAGCATTGGACCATGCGGTTACAACGGCTGCTACAGAAGACGATTCCCCCGTCGGGCAGATAGGCTGGCTCGATGTCGTCGAAGGGTCCGTCGGTGATTTGCCGCAGGCCGGTCCCGTCGACGTTGATCTCGTACAGGTGATAATAGGGCTGGCCGTCTTTGCGGTACGAGAAAAGGATCTTCTTTCCATCGTAGTGCATTTGGGGATCGCGAACGCCTCCCTCGGGCGCATCGAGAATCACGCGCACCTTGCCGGTTTTGACGTTCAGTGCGCAGAGCTTTCCATGGTCGCTGTACAGCTTCTTGCTGGGATCGTCCGACCAATAGCTGAAGTTGGCGTACCAGTGCCCGTCCTTTCCGTTTTGTCGCACGGTGAAGACGATCTCTTGAAAGGGGAGTTCTTTCAATTTCGGAACAAGCCGCCGCACGGCTTCCCGCTGGGCCGGCAGATCGTCCGACGCCTCGGCTTGTCCGCGATCGCTCTGGACGATCTGATCGACGATCACGTGTCCCCAATGATCGGTCGCTTTGTCGACGATTCGCATCCGTGCCCGTTTCCCTTGCAGCTTGGACACGTCCCACGTTGCCCACTTCAGTTCATCTCCCTCTCGCCCCGTGGTGGACCGCACGGTTTCTCCGTCGACGATCAATTCGATGCAGGTGCGATCTCGGTGGGTCCCGCCGCCGATCAGGAAGTTGATGAATTTCCGTTCGATGGTCAGTTCCGGCGAAGTCAGCGTTCCTTGCGAACGATCGCCGCCGAGGAACGTGTTCACCAGCCCTTTGCCTTGGAAGCCCCTAATGTCATACTGCTCGGGCAAAGCGCCCGGTGCGGGCCTCGCGCCGAACGCCTCTCCTTCGGCGGTCCAGTTGCCGTAGGTACTGCCTTCAAAGTCGGCGATCAGGACGTCTTCGTTTGCAGCGGCAAGCGTCGCAACGGCGAGTGTCAGTCCGGCGCACAGGCCGAGTGAAGTTAGCCTATACATGTTCCCCGTCTATTTCTTCCAGATCGATTCGAGTTCATTGACTTCGAGGTTCAGGAGTTTCGCCTGGCCACCGGCCGCAACGGCTCTTACTTTCTTCACGTCGCCCCGGGCCGGCCTGGTCGTGGTGATGTAAACGCGTCCGTCATTGCCAATGATCTCCAGCATGGGGCGATCGACCAGCACACGGATTATAACCTTTCCATTGACGGGTGTCATCGGGGCGCTATCCTCCACGGCAGGGCTGACGAGTTGTTTCTCGATCACATCGTAGAGCACACGATTGCCGCCGATATCGAGGCCGACCGTCTTCGCGTTGCCCACCTCGAACGTAGCGCGGACGTCAAGGAGTTCGGCGGACACGTCCAGTTGGACAGGCGTTGTTTCAGTCAACTCCTGACTCTTGGCGGAGTGTTTCTTCTTGTAGAGTTTTTCGATTTCGCCGACCGGCCCGGCAAACAGCCGGACGCCGTCCGCGGTTGTCCGTAGCGTGAGACGGTGGGGGAACGAAAAGGTCTGGCTGAAGGTTCTTCCGCCGCAGGTCTGCGCCCAACCGACTTGAATGCGACGGCCGTCCGGCGGATTGTTGAAGGTCTGCGAGGCGTAATACCGGCCGAAGTGCAGGGTCTGCTTCTTCTCGTGTTCCGGAGTGAACCGTTTGCCGTCGAACGTGCCGGTCGCATACTTTGCGTCTCCACCGAAGATCACCCATTGGGTATTGTCCTTGTTGCCGTCGACGGGCAGTTCGAAGAGTTCTGCGCATTCATGGTAGCCGTCGAGTTTACTTTGACGGGTCCAATCCTTCAAGTTCGTAGACGTGTAGAACGCGATTCCGGAAATCTGATCCTCTTCGTCATGGACGGCCATTACCCAGTGCCGGCCGGGGGCGTACCAGATGATCTTAGGATCACGCCCGTTGTGTTTGACGACGGGGTTATTCTTGTAGTAGGTGAATGTCCGGCCACGGTCGTTGCTGTAGGCGATACATTCACCACAGTCCGTGTCGGAGAAGAAGGCGAGTATCGGTGGTTCCTCTCCGGAGCGAAAACCGGCGTCATTCCTTTTGTCGACGATAGCACTTCCGGAGAAGCACCAGCCACGGGCCATCGAACGAGGGAAGAGTGCGTTGCCGAGTTGCTCCCAATGGAGCAGGTCGCGGCTTACGGCGTGTCCCCAGGTCATGTTGTGCGCACCCCGGCTCACGGGGTTGTGCTGGAAGTAAAGGTGCCACTCGCC